>NZ_CP150191.1:2735000-2987932 GCF_037965165.1 Ureibacillus sp. FSL K6-0786
TGCATTCCTCTTGTAATATCATGTATAGCTTCAGCACTCTCAGTTGTATTCTTACCTTGAATTTCTATTGTTTTTGCTACCTCTTGGATTGAGAGTACCACTTGATCGGTTACAGAAGCGGTTTGTTCAGAGCTAGATAATAATTCTTCTGAGGAAGCAGCGACTTGTTCAGAAGCCTCACTTACTTGACTAAGCATGGCTCGTAAAGAACCTAACATTTTATTAAAGGACAAAGCCATTTCACCAATTTCATCTTTAGTTTGAATTTGAATTTCTTTCGTTAAATCTCCTTCGCCCTCTGCAATTTCTTTCAGTTGATTATTGACGAGTTTAATTGGTTGAATAATTGAACGGATTAAGAATAACATTACAATCATTGTAATAATCCCAATAACTGCAATCGTCATTACAATATTAATTAATATTGTGTAAACATTTTTTTGTATTGATTCAATAGGTGTACCTGTTAGCCACATACCGATAATATTGTCTTTTCCATCTTTGATGGGTTGATACATTGTTAAATACAACTTGCCTGAAATATCGGCTTTTCCAATATAAACTTCACCTTTTTGAAGCACTGTTTCTAGAATGGCAGGATCGGCAGATGCACCAATTTTTCTTTCTCCGTTTACCTCAATATTTGTTGCTACAGTAGAATCATTTAAAAATATATTGGTAATACCACCAGTCGTCTCTCCGATTTTATCCAAGATTTTATTATTATCATTAATTTTAATAACGCCTTTATATAAGTTTCCTTCACGAACGTTCCAACTACCTGGATACTTTTCATCAATTATGCTTAAACCTAGTTTCGCTTCAACTGCAACTTTTTCCTCATAAATAGATAATAACTGTTTTTCAACTTGAATTTTTGCTACAAAACCAATTGAAAACATTAAGAATAAAATAACGAAGATTATTAAAATATTAAATTTCGTTTGGAGTTTCAATCTCTTAACAACGTTCATGATGCTCTCTCTCCTGAAAATATTGTAATTTTTATAGTAAAAATCTTACATCATTATAATATATTTATAAAATATTGTAAAAATATTTAGTATTTCGAAATAACTAGTAAATGATTAATTGTGTTACATATGAACTGTTAATTGATAAATAGAATACCTAGTAATTTAGAGGGAGTTTCATTTTTGGATTTTGCTTTGAATTAACGTATCCTCTCCTCCAGCAAAACACTTGGCATAAGTTCGACAAGTGTTTTTTTATTTCAAACATAAACCCGAAGAAAAGAAGAAGTGTAAAAAAGTGCAAAGATTCAACTTAATAGTCTAAATATTTTTGGTTTTAGACTTGTTAGGATGTATGTATAAGAAAACAGGAAGAATTAAGGGGTGCAGAAAAATGGATCAAGGATTAACACAAGGTTTATACAATCCACAATTTGAACATGACTCGTGCGGAATCGCCTTATTAGCGAATATCAAAGGTGAAAAATCACATTCACTTGTATCCCAAGCGTTAATTGCCCTAGAACGGTTAACTCATCGCGGAGGTCGAGATGATAAGGAAACGTTAGGTGATGGCTCAGGCATTTTAACTGACATACCTCATGAATTATTTGAAAAAGAATGGGGAAAGCAGGGAAAACAACTGCCATCTTTAGGGGAATATGGTGTTATGATGATTTTTCTTCCAAAAGAGGAAACGAAACAAGAAGAATACAAGCAAAGAATTGAAGAAATTGTTGAAATGAACAGTTTGACAATTTTCGGATGGAGAACTGTACCAACGAACGATCAAGTATTACAAAATGAATTCATACAAACAGCCCCTTCAATTCATCAGTTATTTGTTATACCTACATCAGTTAATAGTCAAAATGATGATTTCGAAAGACGTTTATATATTGCCCGAAAAAAAATTGAAAACACCTTTAAACAATTCGAGCGTAATATTGATGCTTGTTATATTTCTAGTTTTTCATCGAAAACCATTGTTTATAAAGGGCTACTGTTACCGAATCAATTAAAAAATTTTTATGTCGATTTAACGAATGAAAATTACCAGTCTAAAATGGCAATGGTTCATAACCGCTTTAGTACAAATACTTTCCCGAGTTGGAGCAGAGCTCAACCAAACAGGATGCTCATGCATAACGGGGAAATTAATACTATTACCGGTAATGTAAACTGGATGTTTGCTCGAGAAGCAACAATGAAAACGGAAGTGTTTGGTGATGATTTGGAGGCACTTCATCCAATTGTCAATCTCGACGGCAGCGACTCTGCAATGTTTGACAATGTTTTAGAGCATTTAGTGATGTCCGGATGGTCTTTACCCCAAGCGATGATGATGATGATTCCGGAACCTTGGCAAAATAATAAATTACTTTCAGAAAAACAGAGAGCGTTTTATCAATATCATAGCTTATTAATGGAACCGTGGGATGGGCCAGCTGCAATGGGGTTCACAAACGGACACCAAGCAGGTGCTTGCCTTGATCGAAATGGTTTACGACCTGCTAGATTCATTTTGACGGAAGATGACTTTTTCTATTTATCTTCAGAAGTGGGAGTTGTCGACATACCAGAAGAAAAAATCGTCCAAAAAGGCCGCTTAAAACCAGGTCAAATGTTAGTAGTAGATTTCGAAAAGAAAGCCTTATTGTTCGATGAGGAGCTAAAACTGCAATTTATCAATGAACATCCATATGAACAATGGACAGCTGAAATGATTTTACCAATCGATAACATTCCTGCATTAAATGTAGAAACATCAAAAAATATGGATCGTACTCAAATAATTCGTCTCCAACGAGCATTTGGCTATACCTTTGAAGAATGGGAAAAATATATTAAACCTTTAGCAGTCCGTGGAGACGATCCAGTTGGTTCAATGGGGTATGATGGGCCACTCGCTGTATTATCCAAAAAACCACAACTATTATTCAACTACTTTAAACAACGATTTGCCCAAGTAACAAATCCACCAATCGATGCTATTCGAGAAGCGTACGTTACTTCAATGGAAGTGTATTTGGGCAGTGAAGGTAACTTATTAAAACCTAAAAAAGAAGACTATCAAAAAATAAAGTTAAAAACACCTATTTTGACTAAAAATGAATGGCTAAAAATTATTAGTTTAAATTTAAACGGTTGGAAAGTGTCTAAACTGTCAACTTTATTCCCTACTGAACAACCAGAATCGATGGAAATTTATTTGAAAAAACTTCTGAAAAACGCTGAAAAAGCTGCAAATGATGGATATCAATTACTTGTCATTAGCGACAGAGGTGTAAACAAACAAAATGCAGCCATTCCATCATTATTAGCTGTTTCCAGTGTCCATCACTACCTAATACAAAAAGGCCTTCGCAATAAAGTAAGCATTATTGTCGAATCAGGAGAACCGAGAGAAGTGCATCACTTTGCAGCACTACTTGGCTATGGAGCTAACGCTATTTATCCTTATTTAGTTTACGCATCCCTTTCACAATTGGAAGAAGCAGTAGATAACGATTTAATTGATAAGTATGTGAAAGGTATCACAAAAGGGATATTAAAAATCATGTCTAAAATGGGCATTTCAACGGTGCAAAGTTATATCGGTGCACAAATTTTCGAAGCAATTGGATTGAGTCGAGAAGTAATTGAAAATTATTTCCCTCGTACGATTTCTCAAATCGGTGGACTTGAATTAAATGATATTGCATTAGAGACAGTTATTCGCCATAAAGCTGCATGGGAAGATGATGAACTTTTATTGGAAGAAGGATCTGATTTCCAATGGCGAAAAAATGGTGAAGATCACCTTTATCGTCCTGAAACAATCCATACTTTACAGCTCGCTTGCCGTACAGGAAAATATGAACTTTACAAAAAGTATAGCGAAATGCTGTCGAAAGAAACGAATACAACGTTAAGAGGATTATTTGAATTAAAAAGTGATCGAAAACCAATTCCGATTGAAGAAGTAGAACCAATCGAATCGATTTTTAAACGATTTAAAACAGGTGCCATGTCTTTCGGTTCAATTAGTATAGAAGCTCATGAAGCAATTGCCATTGCAATGAATCGAATTGGCGGAAAAAGCAATTCAGGAGAAGGAGGAGAAGATCCAAACCGCTTTATTCCTTTGCCAAATGGTGATTCAAAATTAAGCCGCATTAAACAAGTGGCTTCCGGTCGATTTGGTGTAACAAGTCATTATTTAGTGAATTGTGATGAGATTCAAATCAAAATGGCTCAAGGTGCAAAGCCAGGAGAAGGGGGACAGCTTGCCGGCCATAAAGTGACAGAAGAAGTTGCAAAGACAAGAGGTTCTACGCCGGGCATTGAACTAATCTCACCACCGCCTCATCATGATATTTATTCGATTGAGGACCTTGAGCAATTAATTTACGACTTGAAAAACGCCAATCCCGAAGCGCGAATCAACGTAAAGCTAGTTTCCGAAAGTGGTGTTGGAACAATTGCTGCTGGTGTTGCAAAAGCTAAAGCCGATGTAATTCTCATCAGTGGTTATGATGGAGGAACAGGAGCAGCAGCAAAAACGAGCATTAAGCATGCTGGCCTCCCTTGGGAATTAGGGTTAGCAGAAGCACATCAAACATTAATGCTAAATGGCTTAAGAAACAAAGTAGTGCTCGAAACAGACGGAAAACTAATGAACGGTAGAGATGTAGTAATCGCCGCATTATTAGGAGCAGAGGAATACGGATTTTCAACATTGCCACTTGTATCGTTAGGGTGCGTCATGATGAGGGTTTGTCATCTAGATACATGCCCAGTGGGAATCGCAACTCAAAATCCAGTTCTTAGAAGAAAAATGATCGGAACTGCTGAACACGTTGTCCACCTAATGCACTTTATTGCGCAAGAAATTCGTGAATATATGGCGGAATTAGGCTTTAGAACAATAGAGGAAATGGTGGGAAGAACGGATATTATTCAGATTAAGAATGATGTGAATTGGAAGGAAAAGAAACTGGATTTATCTTCGTTACTCGTTAGCTATGATGGTGAACGTACAGCTACAAAAAGCCAAAATCACCAACTAGAAAAAACATTGGATTATGAAAAATTAATTCCATTAAGCAAGGAAGCTTTAAATCATAAGAAGCCAGTTCATATTGCTCTTCCTATTAAAAATACGAACCGCTCTGTCGGTACAATGCTTGGAAGTGTTGTTTCGAAAATACATGGAAGTGAAGGTTTAAATGAAGATACAATTCAAATTCACTTTACAGGATCCGCAGGCCAAAGTTTTGGAGCATTCATTCCAAATGGCATTACGTTGAAGTTGGAAGGAGAAGCAAATGACTATGTCGGAAAGGGATTATCTGGTGGAAAAATCATTGTAGCTCCTTCTTCAAATACAAAGATTGTTGCAGAGGAAAATGTCATCATCGGCAACGCGGCATTCTATGGTGCAACAAGCGGTAAAGCTTTTATTCGCGGTAAAGCAGGAGAAAGATTTTGTGTTCGAAATAGTGGAGCACTTGTTGTAGTCGAAGGTACAGGAGATCACGGCTGTGAATATATGACAGGTGGTAGAGTCGTAATTTTAGGGGAAGTTGGGAAAAACTTTGCAGCAGGTATGTCTGGCGGAATTGCTTATGTATATTCTCCAGCAAACAAATATTTTTACGAAAATTATAACGATGAGCTTGTATTACTTGAAACGATTGAAAGTGAAAAAGAAATCCAGTTTGTGCTTTCTTTAATCAAAGAACATGTTCAAGAAACGAATAGTCTTGTAGCGAAACGAATCATTCAAAATTGGAAAAAAGAAGTTTCGAATTTTATTCGTGTGATTCCTCACAAATATAAGCAGATTTTAGATGAACAAGAATTGTATTTATTAGAAAGTTACTAATTAAGAAAGTGTGGTGAACAAAATGGGAAAACCGACTGGATTTTTGGAGTATAAAAGACAAAATGCCCAGTATCGAAATCCACTAGAAAGACTTCAAGACTGGAAGGAAATATCAACATTACCTTCTGAAGACTTGTTAAAAACTCAAGCAGCTCGATGTATGGATTGCGGTGTTCCATTTTGTCAAAATGGCTCTACTGTAGGAGGAATGTCGACAGGTTGCCCGGTATTTAATTTAATTCCTGAATGGAATGAGCTTGTATACCAAGGTAAATGGAAAGAGGCTTATGAACGATTAAGCAAAACAAATCCATTTCCAGAGTTTACTGGAAGAGCATGTCCGGCTCCTTGTGAAGCTGGATGTGTCGCTTCCCTTTATGAAAGCTCCGTAACCATTAAAAGTATAGAGTGGGCAATCATCGAAAAAGCTTTTGAAGAAGGTTGGGTAACACCTGACATTCCAGAAAAACGAACAGGAGTAAAGATTGCGGTAATTGGATCTGGACCAGCTGGTTTAGCTAGTGCACATGAGTTAAATAAATATGGGCATTCAATAACAGTATTTGAAAGAGCAGATCGAATCGGAGGATTGCTCACTTATGGCATTCCAAAAATGAAAATTGAGCAACACGTAGTTGATCGTCGAATCCATCTGATGGAACAAGCGGGAATTACCTTCTTAACAAACGTTGAAGTTGGGAAAGATTATTCGATTGACCAATTACAATCAGAGTTTGATGCGGTCATTCTTTGCACAGGTGCAACGAAACCTCGTGATCTACAAATTAACGGAAGAAATTTAAAAGGGATCCACTTTGCGATGGATTATTTACACGCCAATACGAAAAGTATGCTGGATTCAGATTTTAAAAATGGTCAATATATTTCTGCTGAGGGAAAAGATGTGGTAGTAATAGGCGGCGGTGATACAGCAGTCGATTGTATCGCTACTGCTCTAAGACAAAATTGTAAAAGTGTCGTCCAATTCGATATTTATCCGAAACGTCCATCAGAACGTACGCCTGATAATCCATGGCCACAATATCCAATGACATATAAGTTGGATTACGGTCAAGAAGAAGCGCTAGCGAAATTTGGAGATGATCCAAGGCTATTTACAACTACTGCATTAGAATTTATTGGTGATGATAACGGTCAACTTGTTGCTGTGAAAAGTGTTGGTATGAAAACGACATTGAATGAAAAAGGTGAAAAAATTCGAGAACCGATACCAAATACAGAGAAAATGATACCTGCTCAACTAGTGTTACTGGCAATCGGATTTGAAGGACCAGAACAACAATTATTTGAACAATTAAATATTGATATTAAAAACTTGAAAAATAGTAGTGCTTACAAAACAAATATAGACAACGTGTTTGTTGCTGGCGATGCAAGACGTGGTCAAAGTTTAATTGTATGGGCAATTCAAGAGGGAAAAGAAGCCGCAAAATCTTGTCATCAGTTAATAACAAACAAAGTAAACCTATAATTTTAGGAGGGTTAAAGTGCAGACTGAAGATTATATACAACAATTATTTGCCGATCGAATTGGGGGTCCTTCATTCGGTTTAAAGGAAGAAATATTCAAATTTGAAAAAATTAAAAGAGCTAAAAGAATAGCCATTAAAGAAAAACCGGATATGGCTTTAATTGATTTGGGAGTCGGTGAACCTGATGCAATGGCAGACAAAAGAGTAGTTGAAAAACTATTCGAAGAAGCCTTAAAACCTGAAAACCGATTTTATTCAGATAATGGCATACATGAATTTAAAGTGGCTGCTTCCCGCTATATGTCAGAGGTATTTGGAGTAAATGGTTTAGATCCTGAAACAGAAATTAACCATGTTATTGGATCTAAATCAGGACTCAGTTTACTGCCAGCTGCTTTCATTAACCCAGGGGACATTACATTAATGCCATCACCATGTTATCCGGTGCTAGGAACTTATACAAAATACTACGGTGGCGAAGTTGTTTATCTTCCATTATTAAAAGAAAATAACTTTTTGCCTCGCCTTGATCAAATTGATCAAGAAGTATTAAAGAAAGCAAAACTGCTCTATTTAAATTATCCCAATAACCCAACTGGTGCAGTAGCGACGAAACAGTTTTTTGAAGAAGTTATTGAGTTTGCAAAAAGCAATCAATTAATCGTCGTCCATGATGCAGCATATGCCGCATTAATGTTCGACGGTGAGAAGCCACTCAGCTTTTTATCGGTACCTGGTGCAAAAGAGATAGGAGTTGAAATCCATTCCTTATCCAAGTCTTTCAATATGACTGGATGGAGAATCGGGTTTATTGCTGGAAATGCAAAATTAATAAAAGCTTTTCAAACGGTAAAGGATAACAGCGATTCTGGTCAATTTATTCCAATCCAAAAAGCTGCAAGTTACGCTTTATCCCACCCTGAAATAACCGAACAAACAGCAAATAAATATTCCCGTCGCCATGAATTACTAGTGAATATTCTTCGTGGGTGTGGTTTTCAAGTGGAAAAACCGAAAGGCTCTTTTTACTTATATGCTGAAGCTCCAATCGGGGTCAAAGATGGGCCTTCCTTTCAAACAGCGGAAGATTTTTCCCAATACCTTATTCGAGAACATTTGATTTCAACAGTTCCGTGGGATGATGCAGGGAGTTTCGTAAGATTTTCCGTTACCTTTGAAGCTAATTCAGAAGAAGAAGAACAGCAAGTGATGAAGGAAATTGAAAGACGATTGAAAGGAGTTCAGTTTATTTTCAAAGGAAGGTGATGAAATGTATTTTACAAAAATGCATGGTTTAGGAAACAATTATATTTTTATTAATTTACTAGAAAATACTTTGCAAGAACAAATACTTCCAACTCTAGCAAAAAATCTTTCTGATGTGAGATTTGGAATTGGTTCTGACGGGATGATTCTTATTTGCGATTCAAAAGTAGCCGACTTTCGAATGCGTATCTTTAACGCAGATGGTTCAGAGGGGAAAAATTGCGGAAATGGATTAAGATGTGTAGCGAAATATCTATATGATCATCAATTTATAGATTCAACGTGTTTTACTATAGAAACACTTGGCGGTATCGTTGAAGTTCACATTTCTCAAGAAAATACAAAAGAAGTGGAATTCGTCACAGTTGATATGGGTGAACCGAAATTGTTAAAAGGAATGATTCCAATGAAAGGTGACCCAACAACAAAGACTATCAATGAACCATTGACGATAGGAGGAAATGTTTACTACTTAACTTGTGTTTCAATGGGTAACCCTCACGCCATTATGTTTGTTGATGATGTTCATAATGTACCGTTAGAAACAATCGGCCCAATGATTGAATTCTCCGATTTATTCCCTGAAAGAGTAAATGTTGGTGTTGTAGAGGTAAAAAATGACAATGAAATCGACTATCGAGTTTGGGAAAGAGGCTCTGGTTTAACAATGGCTTGCGGTACAGGTGCTTGTGCGGCGGTTGTCGCAGCCACGCTCAATGGAAAACTGAAGCAAAACCAAGTAATAACAGTCCATCTTCCAGGAGGTGATTTAGAAATTCATTGGGATGAACATAACCACGTTTGGAAAAAAGGCAGAGCAGAATACATTTGCCACGGTGAAATAAAATTAGATTATTTCACAAAAGAAACAATGCTGTAACAAGCAATCAAATAAATGAAATTTCGATAGATAATAGGAGGAATTTAATATGAAAAAAAATTATACAAAAGAAGACATTTTAAAAATTGCTGAACAGGAAAATGTGCGCTACATTCGGTTACAATTTACAGATCTATTTGGAATTATTAAAAATGTTGAAATACCGCTTAGTCAATTACCAAAAGCTTTAGATAACAAGATTATGTTTGATGGTTCTTCTATTGAAGGATTTGTAAGAATCGAAGAATCAGATATGTATTTATATCCCGATTTAAATACTTGGCTTATCTTCCCTTGGGAAGCAGAACAAGGTAGAAAAATTGCACGTTTAATTTGTGATGTATATTTACCAGATGGTACTCCTTTCCCTGGTGATCCCCGTGGCGTATTAAAACGGGTACTAAAGGAAGCGAATGAACTTGGATTTACAGCAATGAACGTAGGTCCAGAACCGGAATTCTTTTTGTTTAAAGCAGATGAACATGGCAATCCAACAATGGAGTTGAACGACAATGGAGGTTACTTCGATTTAGCTCCAACAGATTTAGGGGAAAACTGCCGTCGTGATATTGTTCTTACCTTAGAAGAAATGGGCTTTGAAATTGAAGCATCCCACCATGAAGTTGCCCCTGGACAACATGAAATTGATTTCAAATATTCCGATGCAGTCGATGCAGCCGATCAAATTCAAACATTTAAATTAGTAGTAAAAAATATTGCTAGAAAACATGGTCTACATGCCACATTTATGCCAAAACCTCTCTATGGCGTAAACGGTTCAGGAATGCACTGTCACCAATCTCTATTCCGCGGTAAAGAAAATGCCTTCTTTGATGAGAAAGATGAATTAGGATTAAGTGAAACTGCTAAACAATATTTAGCCGGAATTTTAAAACATGCTTATAGTTTTGCAGCCATTACAAATCCGACAGTCAATTCTTATAAGCGATTAGTTCCTGGTTATGAAGCACCTTGTTATATTGCATGGTCAGGAAAAAATCGTAGTCCACTCGTTCGTATCCCAGCAAGCCGTGGTTTAAGTACCCGCATTGAATTAAGAAACCCAGATCCATCCGCAAACCCATATCTTGCCCTAGCTGTAATGCTGGCAGCTGGTTTAGATGGCATTAAAAATAAATTAACACTTTGTGACCCAGTAAACTCTAACATTTATAAAATGGATGAGGAACAATTAGATCAATTAAACATTCGCAGTCTACCAGCTAGTTTAAAAGAAGCGATTGACGCACTCGAACAAAATGAAGTCATTAAAGCTGCACTTGGCGAACATATTACAACGCACTTTATTGAAGCAAAACGTATTGAATGGGATGAATTTAGAATCAACGTGCATCCATGGGAACGTGAACGTTATATCACTTTATATTAACTACTTAAAGGAGGACGTTATATGAAAAAAGTTGAGGTAATTACGCGTCCAGAAGTGTTTAAAGAATTGCGAGATAATTTATTCTCAATTGGAGTCGGTGGCATGACCGTTACGGAAGCTGCCGGTACAGGCAAACAAAAAGGTGTGGAGGGGATGTTTCGAGGTACAACTTTTGAAATTAAAGTATTGCCAAAGTTGAAAATTGAATTGGTTGTAGAAGATGGGAAAGTAGATCAAGTGATAGAAGTGATTCAAAGAACATGCAAAACTGGATCGGTAGGTGATGGAAAAATTTTTATTATCCCTGTTGAAGAAGCAATTCGCATCCGAACAGGGGAACATGGTAAAGAAGCGATTATATAAGTTGAGAGGAGTCGAGTGAAGATGAAGAAAAAAATGCTATCTATTTTTCCATTATTATTGTTCGCTGCAATGCCAGCTTATGCACAAGCACCAACTGTTGAGTCGATAGAATTGTCTGTGAATCTAGTTTGGGTCATGTTAGGTGCTATATTAGTATTCTTCATGCATGCTGGATTTACTTTGGTGGAAACAGGATTTACGAGAGCAAAAAACTCGTTAAACATCATCATGAAAAACTTCTTAACGATTAGTATTGTTTCCATTTTGTATTATCTTGTTGGCTTCGGTTTGATGTTTGGTGATTCAGCTGGAGGTATGTTTGGAACAAATGGATTTTTCTTATCGGGAAGAGAAGATATCGACTTTTTCGTATTCCAAGCAATGTTTGCTGCAACTTCCATTACCATTATTTCAGGTGCTGTAGCAGAACGGATAAGAATCATGAGCTATATAATGATTGCTGTTGCAATGAGCATCATTGTTTATCCTATCATAGGCCATTGGGTTTGGTCAGGTGACGGATGGCTTGCACAGCTCGGATTTACAGATTTTGCTGGTTCCACAGTGGTGCACTTAACTGGTGCGATTGCCGCATTAACCGTTGTCATCTTCCTCGGGCCTCGTATCGGAAAATATACAGGTAAAAAGGTCAATGTGATTCCAGGCCATAACATACCTCTAGGTGCTTTAGGTGTATTCGTACTTTGGTTAGGCTGGTTTGGTTTCAACGGTGCAAGCACCCTTGCAGCAGATACAAGTTTAGTACCACATGTCATTGCAACGACACTACTTTCTACATCGGCAGCTTTTGTGACGTCTGCCGTTTATACAAAAATCCGCTTTGGAAAAATTGATCCGTCCATTTCACTAAATGGTGTACTCGGTGGATTAGTAGGGATTACAGCAGGTGCAGCAGATATTTCCATTCTAGGTTCAATTATAGTTGGATTCGTATCAGGTATTTTATTAGTAGAAGGTGTTCGTTTCTTAGATGCAAAAGTACGTGTCGATGATCCGGTTGGTGCTATTGCTGTTCATGGTATTTGTGGTATTTGGGGCACTCTTGCAATCGGATTGTTCTCGACAGCTAGCGGTTTATTCTATGGGTATGGAGCTTCTCAACTAGGCGTTCAAGCAATTGGAGTTTTAGCCGTTATCAGTTATACATTCTTAATTGTAAGTGTTGCAACAGTTCTGATTAACTTTATTCATCCGATTCGTGTATCAAGCGAAGATGAAATTGCAGGTCTCGATTATTCTGAACATGGCTCTTATGCATATGAATGGAGTCAAACCTTGCTTGAAAGAGTAATCAATGGCAATGACGAAAAACCTGAACACGGTTTAGGTTTAGCCGATCGTTTGAATAATCTAGGACACGGGGTAGTAAAAAGTAAAACTTCTTAAGTTGTTTTGAGTGGGAAATTCATACAGTGGGTTAACATTGTTTTGCGATTCTATTGAAGATCTGGAGACAATACTTTCAGCCTGAGGAAGATTTCCTCAGGCTTTTTTAATTTGTACAAAGATACATCCGTTACCACACTAACTAGTTGGAAAATGGATGTGAAATGGGAATAAGATTGACGCCAGAAACCAGTTAATCGAAGAAGGTAAACAGTATATGGTTACGTATAAATGGAATAAGAAAAACCCTGATGAAAGGAAATTAATTCAAATTATGCCTGTCAATAATTAATAGGTTTGATGATTCCCTAAAATCAGTAGGCGACGATTCATAAGTATGAATCGTTGCTTTTTTTATAAATTGTAAAGTCTGATTATGTGACTTTAAAACTATTTAATTTTGTTTTATAAGAGATAAAATCATATTTTGGTAAGATGGAAAATTAGACTGATTACACTAAATAAAAAATAAATCGATAATTCTAAAGTTTTACAAAATAAAGATTTTAAAAGGATATATCAAAAAGTTAGAAATTTATATCGATATAATAATGGGTTTTTTTTCAGCAAGTGTTGATTTAGAAAAGAAGACATTTCTTTTTAGGATCAATGCATGAATTTTATATTTTAAATACTGGAGGTTAAATGAAGTATGAGAAGATCTTAATTATTTTCCCAAGATTTACTTTTAACATTAATTATCAAATTTATTCCAAACCCGTTAAGCTAAATAAATTAAACAACAAATAGAAAACAAAAATACAAAATCTTTTTAGGCAAAGGAGATGCCACTTTTCAACTAGGGGAGGACTATCAGTGAAAAAAGTTTCAAAAAAAATCAGCAAGTTTAGCTTTCGTAATTTTCATATAAAATTATTTATTTCCATTACAATTATTGTAATCCTTTCTTCTTTGCTAATTGGCACATTATCTTATCAAACATCCAAGGAAGAATTAAGAAACCAAATATTGGATAATGTTTCGGCTAATGTATCTAGAATCGATGATGTTATCAAGGATCTAATTCAACCGAAAATGACGGATATTCAAATATTGTCAAATCGTATAAGAGGATCCCAATTTCAAGAATCCAATCATTCTGAAATACGTAAATGGCTGAAATTTTATCAAGAATCCCATCCCGAAATTGCTGGTGTCTATGTAGGAAATGAAGACGGAATATTTGTGAAGGAACCAGCACATTTAGCGGTTAAAGCTGGATACGATCCTAGAGAAAGAGATTGGTATATTCAAGCCATGGAGAATAAAGGAGAAACCTTTATTTCAGAACCTTATGTTGCTGCAAGTACAGGAAAAATGGTGATTACCATCTCCAAAGCTCTCGATGATGGCACTGGAGTTGCAGGAATTGACATCAATCTTGATAAGTTGGAAGAATTAGTGAAAAACATTCAAATTGGCAAGGCGGGATATGGACTCGTTTTAGACAAAAACAATAAATATATTGCTCATCCATCTGCTGAATTGGGAAGTGAAGCCATAGATTCGATTTACGACAAATTGTATGAGAAAGATAAAGGACAGGTTAATGGAGTATTAAATGGAGAATCCGTAATTTTACATTTCATTACGGATGAATTGACTGGGTGGAAAATCGGCGGACTGATTTATGAGAAAGAAATTGATGAAGCAAATGAAGCTATCTTACATTTATCATGGATTGTAGGAACTATTGCGATTATCTTTGGTATCTTTGCTGCTGTTTTCATCATTAAATCTTTAAGCAGACCGATTAAACAATTGGGTGATTTAGCCGTAAAAGTCAGTGGAGGGGACTTGACCCAATACGCAAAAATATCGACAAATGACGTGATTGGAAAGTTAGGAATGGCTTTTAATGAAATGATTGATGGGTTGCGTACTTTGACTCTTCAAATAGACGAAACAGCCGAAAAAGTCGCGGCTACATCGGAACAATTGTCTGCCAGCTCCGAAGAAACGACTGCAGCAACTGAACAAGTGTCCAATTCGATTCAAGAAGTATCGAAAAATGCAGAAGCGCAGACAAGTATGGTTGAGAATGTATCCCATATCTTTAAAAAAGTTTCGCAAGGAGTGGAGGACATCGCCGAACGTTCATCCAACGTGACGGAACTTTCACGCAAAGCTATTCAGGTGGCAGACATAGGCGGCCAAGCTGTTTCCAAAACGGTTGAACAAATGAAATCCATTCATACATCTGTTAGCCAATCACAGTCCATTATTCATTCTTTATATGATAGTTCAAAACAAATTAATGAAATTTTAAATGTAATTACTGGAATTGCCGATCAAACGAATTTGCTTGCTTTAAATGCGGCTATTGAAGCTGCCCGTGCAGGTGAACATGGCAAAGGATTTGCTGTAGTCGCTGATGAAGTAAGAAGCCTTGCCGAACAAACCCAATCATCAGCTAAAGAAATTCAGGAGATTATTAAGAAAATTCAAGATGATACGGAAAATACAGTAAAGATGATGAAACAGATTTCTGTAAATGTAGATGATGGGGTAGAGATTACAAGCGAAGCCATTGAACAATTCAACCACATTCTCCAAACAACGAAAGAAATTTCGCCGCAAATGGAAGAAGTTTCTGAAGCAGTGAAAGAAATGTCCAAAGCTCTTCAACATGTCAATGAAGAATTGGATGGTCTTGTGGAAGTGGCTCAAGGTAATAATGCGGCATCTGAAGAAGTTGTCGCAACAGTGGAAGAACAGTTGGCTGCGATGCAGGAAATTTCCGCTTCGGCCCAGTCCCTTGCATCAATGGCAGAAGAATTGAAATCTGTCACATCTAATATGAAATATCATTGATGAAGGCAACTTCAATATTACATCTTGATGGCGTAATGAAAAAAGGGTTCTTTTCGATTCATCCATCAGTACAAACTGTTTTGAGTGACTAAATATTTTAGATGACGATGTAGAATAGGCAGGAGAGTTTAATCTTCTGCCTATTTTTCTTTTTAAAAAGTATTAGTCTAATTACAAATGTTATCCATTTGCAAAAAATTTTTGTATAATTCAAGATATGACTATCAAAAGAGAGGAAAAGAAGATGTTAAAGCATTTTTTTTCTTACTATAAACCACATAAACGATTATTTATCATCGACTTTTCATGTGCTGTCTTTGTGGCTATTTTAGATTTGTTTTTCCCAATTGCGGTGCAATGGTTTATTGATGTCTTATTACCTGAAGGCGATTGGGGAAAAATTGTACAAGTCAGCATTTTATTATTACTTGTTTACATTTTAAGCACCATCATGAACTTCGTTGTCAACTACTTGGGTCATAAACTAGGAATTAATATTGAAACCGACATGCGTCGCGATTTATTTAATCACATCCAAAAACAAAGCTTTAAATTTTTTGATAATACAAAAACGGGCCATATTATGAGCCGCATTACAAATGATCTTTTTGATATTGGTGAATTTGCGCACCATGGTCCAGAAGATTTCTTTATTGCAATGATGACATTTATTGGTGCGTTCATTATTATGTTCCAAGTAAATCCGACATTGACGTTTATTGCACTTGTTTTCACACCCTTTTTAATTTGGTTAGTGACTTACTGCAACAATAAAATGAACAATGCTTGGAAAGAAATGTATAGTAAAATTGCGGATGTTAATGGAAGAGTAGAAGATAGTGTTTCAGGAATCCGGGTTGTTAAATCATTTACAAACGAAGAATTTGAAATGAAGCGCTTTAAACAACAAAACGGATATTTCCGCGCTGCCAAACTATTTGCTTATAAAGTGATGGCAGGGACACACTCAAGCATCTATTTTATGACACGACTATTGACTTTAGTCATTTTAGTGGTAGGTGCTTGGTTGAGTTATAATGGCAAATTGACATATGGTGAATTAGTAAGTTTCGTATTATATACAAATGTTTTAATTAAACCTATTGATAAAATTAGTGCATTACTTGAACTGTATCCAAAAGGAATGGCAGGATTTAAACGTTTCCGGGAATTACTGATGCAAGATCCGGAAATTCAGGATCGTCCCAATGCTGTAGCAGTTCCTCATTTACAAGGAAATATCTCTTTCAACAATGTATCGTTCCAGTACGATGAATCAAAGCCGGTATTACGGAATATTTCATTTAATATCCAAGCTGGCCAAACAATCGCATTTGTCGGTCCATCTGGAGCAGGGAAGACAACAATCTGTTCATTAATTCCCCGCTTCTATGATGTAAACGCAGGGGCGATTACTATTGATGGAATCGACGTACGAGATATCACACAAAAATCGTTGCGTGAACAGATTGGCATTGTACAGCAAGATGTATTCTTATTTACTGGTACAATTCGTGAAAATATAGAATACGGAAGACTAGGTGCAAGCTTTGAGGAAATACAAGCGGCTGCTGAGAAGGCTCATTTGAAAGAATTTATCGAATCTCTTCCAGATGGTTATGAAACGCAGATTGGGGAGCGCGGCATAAAATTATCAGGAGGTCAAAAACAGCGTATAGCCATTGCACGTATGTTCCTAAAAAATCCGCCAATTTTAATATTAGATGAAGCCACTTCTGCACTGGATACTGAAACAGAAATGATGATTCAAAAATCTTTGAACGAGTTGTCCAAAAATCGTACAACATTAGTCATTGCGCATCGACTTGCAACGATTCGCAACGCCGATCGTATAATTGTTGTAACGAAAAATGGAATTGAAGAACAAGGCACTTATGAGGAACTAATTGCTTTAAATGGCGTATTTGCAAAATTGCATCATATCCAGTTTCAAAAAAATGAGGAGGAATTTATCTCTATCTAAAAGATTATTGGAGTTAATGGAGAAGCTGGGACAGAACTAAAATTGGCCTTCTTAAAATCGAATTATCATTAGCATTTCGATATTTAATTAAACCGAATGATATTGAAGCTCAGAATAGAGTTTCAATAATCGTTCGGTTTTTCTATTGGCTGAAAACCTTTTGTCTCAACTCTTTTCTTAATTAGCAATTATCTATTTTTTAGTCAAATTATCAAAAATCCCAGTAGCCATTCATTTCTAATATGTATTATTCCATATCTTCAATTTAATGAAAGAATAAGAAAAAAGGGAATCGTCTAAAAATTTAAAACGATCCCCTTTTTATGCTACACTTCCAAACAGAATTTTCTATCAACTTAGAAAACACTAATTCTTTTCTTAAAATAATACCATTAATTAAAAGGATTTTCTTTCTTTAAGCTTTCAGGAAGTTCTGGTTCATGAAAAACTAATGTACATCCCATAGTAGTTGCTGTATTAGCTAATAAAATAACCAAACCTGAAATTTTGCTGACAAGTAATTTTCTAAACATTCTCTTTACCTCCTACAAATTTTTGTGTTAATACAGAAATAAGTTGTAATGTTATTCCGTAAAAAATGAAAATTCTGCTGGAAGGTATAAATATGAAACAAAGCCATAAAACAAACAATCTAAAAGCTATTTTCTTTTTTAAATACTGTCTATGTTTATAATTAAAAACAGGACGTTTACTCGTACCAATTGGTGAAAAAATAAATAAAAATAAAGACATTGTACCAGTGAATAAAATCAACCATTCTATACTTAGATGAAAATCTTTTATGATGATTACACCAATTGGAAATGCAAGTATACTCATCAGTAAACAAACAATATTATTTTGAAAATGAAACCCCAAGCAAACTTGTCTCAAAATAAAAAATACAATGTGAGTGAAAAAAGTGATAAAAAAACAATCTAATAATATGGCAATCAGATAGATAATGATAATTTTCCAAATATCATTCAATATTAATCTCACGCCAAATTTTATTTTTTCTCTCTCTAAATTATTGTAATGTTCTAGAGTAAGCATATTGACTATTCGATTCTCAATATTCGATAGAAAATTCATAAACACCACCACATCATTATCTTAATGTAAATTTTGATTAAATGGAGTTTTATGTCATAAGTGTTTAAATTTTACTCCTAGATGTAACAAAAACTATTAAACTTAACGAGTATATTGCGAGTTTTACAGTAAAATAGTTATTGAACTTAATATATTTACAAGCATCTTCATTATTTTCTTTCATCTAAATTTTTTATTATAGGATTATGGTGTATAATGTGAAATGTGTGCTATTTTTTCGTATAAATATTTCCATAATCCTATTTCATTTATCTTAATTAGTGAATGTAAGTTGCGATAAATAATGTTTGGGATATGCCATCCCAAAATTACTAACATATAAAAATCACTATTTTTCAATCATGAAAAATAGTGATTTTCCAACTTATCCTTGATTAAAATAATACTCAAATCAATCAAACGAATTATTTTTTGATAACCCTATCATATATTCAAGGCTTAAAGGGGAGAGTTACAATTTCAGATTTACTTATTGTTAGTATTATTGAATTTACTGTAATCTGCCTATCGATTTTTTATTTGCAAAAAATAAAATTAAATCTATTTTCTGTTTCCATTAGTCTATCAATAGCTGTTATATCATTAGTTTCATTTTATTTTCTGGAATCATGGATTGCCATCATTATACTATTTGGTAGTATCGTGTTAGCTCTGATTTTTCACTCTAATTTATTTAAAATATGTATTGATTTATGTTTAATTATTTTCATCGGAATGATTTCAGACCACATTGCCCAACTGGTTTTAAATAAAAACAATAATGTCTTTTTCCACTCTCTAATCTTTGCACTTTGTTATGCAATATTATTTATAATCATTAATTTACTCATAAATTTATATAAACGAGATTATTTGCCCATTAATTTTATTACCAAGTTTCTCATCAGTATTTTATGTTGTGTAACTGTCATCGTCTTATATTTGAACATTTTTATACCAACATCATACGAAGAATTGCAGCTAACAAGAATTAATCTAATCATTCAAATATGTTACTTAATTGTTATGTCATTTTTGTTCATCTTACTTATTTATAGTATCAACGAAACGAATAAATTAAAGCATGAGAAGATACAAAAAGCATTGTTTTCTCAATATATGAGTTCATTAAATGAAATTAATATTGAAATGCAAAAATTTCGTCATGATTATAAAAATATTTTAATTACAATGGAGAGATACATAGATAATAAAGATTTAGATGGTTTAAAAAAATATTTTAAAGAAAAAATCATAAATACTGAAAAAAATACACTATTAAAAAATTCCTTAATTCATGATTTAGGGAATTTAGAACTGATGGAACTAAAAGGATTATTACTAACAAAACTATTAACAGCTGTAGAGAAGAAAATTGATATACAAATCGAAATTCCAGAAAAAATCGATTCTATTTATATGGATATTATTGATTTATCAAGAATGATAGGGATTTTAATTGACAACGCTATAGAAGCAAGTATTGAATGTGAGAATCCCTTTATCAATCTTGCTATTATGAAAACAAATGATAATTCAGTATTAATGATTATTGAAAATAATTTCACCAATACATTAGATATTCATCAACTTTATAAAAATCATTATTCAACAAAAAAAGGAAACCGTGGCTACGGCCTAAACAATGTTAAGGATATTTTAAATAACTACCCAAATGTACTAATGAATACGAGCATTGAGGAAAATATCTTTATCCAAGAAATTGAAATAAGATAAAGGTGATGTTTCTTGAAGGTCATAATTTGCGAAGATGATTTAGAACAAAGACAATTTCTGCAGAATGTCATAAGAAGATATTCAAGTTTTCATTTGCCAAGTATTGAAATTGCATTATGTGCTTCAACACCAGAAGAAGTCATATCTTATATCGAAAATCATTCAGCTGAATGTTACATATTAGATATTGAATTGAATAGCAGTATCAACGGTTTAGAATTAGCTAGAATTATACGAAAACAAGATCCATTAGCAACTATTATTTTTGTAACGACCTTTGCCAATAAACTAAAATTAACCTTTAAATACAAAGTAGCAGCTCTTGATTTCATTATTAAAACGTCGAATCAACAATTACTTGCTAACAATATCATCGAAGCATTGACAACTGCATATCAACATTATTTGACACTTGGCCATAATAGTTCTACAAAAGTACTTCAAATAAAAGTAGGAGAGAATATAAAAAATATTCGTTATGAAGATATTTATTATTTTGAAACCTCTTCAATACCTCATAAAATAAGAGTGCATTCAAAAAATGGCATCTATGAGTTTTATGGAAAATTAAAAGATTTAGAGAAATTGGATCCAAGATTTTGTAGATCACATAACAGCTATCTAATAAATATTGATTATTTGCACGAATATGATGTAAAAAATAAAATATTAATAATGGAAAATGGACATGAATGCTTGGTTTCATACAGATATGCTAAAAATATTGTGAAACACTTAGTGTAATGGATGCATAAAATGTGGGTGTTTTAGAAATTCGAAAACTTTAAATTTCTAACTGTAAAGTAGACATTCTAAAAAATAAAGTTTTTAAGCGGCTTGAGCCTATGTTCCAATGGGCTTAAGCCGTTTAATTTTTCTTGATAACGGAAATTGTTATAAAAATATATTTATCAATTGATTTTTCAGTTTTGGAAGGAAGTTTTTTGAATGCGTAATCTTTATAGATCCAGGGACTTGTGAGTAACCAAAGGATAACAGTAGAAGATAATCAAAGAATCGCCCTTTAAGCTGTACTAGAAAGGCATACATATAGATTTGGATTTAGAAAATGGGGCATTAAATTAGAATCCAATCTTTTAAATCTGGTGAATTTCTTATTGTTATGCCAACTTTTAAAATTAATAATCAACAGTTCATTATAATTGAATCCGTCTCAATACGAATTTTTTTGATATTTATAAAGGGGCATAAAGAAGCTCCCTATTAGGTCAGATGATTTTTATTTTTTCATCTGTCTGCCTAATAGGGAGTTATTACTTTAAGGAATCATCCGTTCGTCATGTTGTGATAGTAAAACAAGATTTAAAGTATTATCAGGGGGCATTAGAGCTAACAATTCAAAATCCTTGGAAATCACCGAATATTGGTTGAAGTAATGAATTAATCATTGTGAACTTATTAAAATAAAGAATTACTCCCATTACAACCATTATTCCTCCACCAATTCTCATAATAACTCCAGTATATTTTCTTAACCATGAAAATTTTGTTGAGAAAAAGGCGATTAACAGAAAAGGAATACTAAAGCCAAAAATATAAGAAATCATATAACCAGACCAAATAAAATGATAAGGATTGCACCTATTTGTCTTATTAAATTACCGTATTGAATATACCAAGCTTCAATAAATGTGGCACCTTCAGTAGAACCTAATCCTAGAACTAAATAAATGACAGAAAAACCTAGCAAAAAACAAACTGTATGAAAGAATATAATTTTTTTATCCCTAAACTCATTACTTTGTATTTTATCAATACTTAAACCTGTTATATAGGATAAAAAGACCGGATATAGAGGAAACACGCAAGGAGAAAGGAAAGTTAGAAGACCTGCACCAAAACAAAGAAAAATTGAAATATCTGTTTCCAATATAATCCCCCCGATTCTTCTTTAAAAGTTAATCAATTAGTTAATTAAATAATAAGTTAAATCCTTTATTATATTTGGAAAATATCATAAATGTAAACGCTAAACTAGAATCAACAGTTTTCCACAAATAGAACTCAACAGAATTCCCCAAATAAGATTAAACAGTTTCCCCACCATCAATCACTTTCAAATATACTGTTACTAGTCTATTGAAAGTGAGGAATTAGGAGTGAACAGATTTATGCTTTACATCGAGATTCATCGTTTATACAAAGAGGGATTCTCCAAGAGTGCTATTGCAAGAAAACTAAATATTTCAAGAAATAGAGTGATAGATTATTTGAATATGAGTACTGATGAGTTTGAAGAATTTTTAAGTACATTACGTACAAGAGAAAAGAAACTAGACCCTTATCATGATCAAATTCTAGGGTGGTTGAAGGAACATCCTGATTTAACTGCTGCACAAGTTTATGATTGGTTGGAAGAAAAGTTAGGTTTCAGGGAAGTCGCTGAGAACACTGTACGAAATTATTTAAACGAAATGAGGGATTACTATCGGATTCCAAAGGTAAAGGTTCAGAGGACATATAGTGTAGTTCCAGAATTACCAATGGGAAAACAGGCTCAAGTGGATTTTGGACAAACTACCGTCAAAAACAGACAAGGTGAGAATAAAAAGTTGTATTTTATCGCATTTGTTTTATCACATTCAAGATATAAATATGTAGAATGGCTCGATCGACCTTTTCGTACTTCCGATATGATTCGAATGCATGAAAATGCATTTGAATACTTTGGAGGAATGCCAGAAGAAATGGTCTATGACCAAGATGCGTTATTAGCAGTTAGTGAAAATGCAGGTGATTTAATTCTTACAGCTGAATTTACTAAATATCATCATACCCGTAAATTTAATGTTTATTTATGTAGAAAGAGTGATCCGGAATCAAAAGGTAAAATTGAACAGGTTGTGAAATTTGTAAAAAATAATTTTAGCAAAAATCGAGTATTCGATCATCTTTCAGATTGGAATCAATCGTGCCACGCTTGGTTGAAAAGAACAGGAAACTATAAAGTTCATCATAATACGAAAAAGAGACCTTCTGAAGTGCACGCCCTGGAAAAGCAACACTTAAAGAAAGTCTCTGGTACTTACATTTTCGCAAATGTTTCAACTCCAAGTATAACAAGAAATATCCATAAGGACAATGTTATTCGTTATGAAGGAAATCGATATAGCGTTCCTAAAGGAACATATAGAGCAGATGCCCCAAATCTTGCTTATTTACAAGAAGAGGATGGTTGGTTAATTATTCGACTGAAAGAAACTGGGATGGAGTTAGCAAAGCACCGAATATCCGAAGGAAAAGGATTGATTATTACAGATCCCTCCCATCGGGAACATAGCACAAGTAAACGAGATCTTTTAATTCATCAAATTCAAGAAACATTCATAGATAAAGAGAATATTCAATGGTTAATACACAAATTGAAAGAACGATATCCACGTCATTTAGTGGATCAACTCAAAGTACTACAACAAGCCATCAGAATTTACCCAAATCATTGTGAGGAAGCTTTATCTGAAATGAAGAAACTTGGAATGACCAGTGCAAATGATTTTCGGGATATTGCACATGCATTATCTGTACAATATCAAAAAAGTTCACCTAAAATCGTTGAATTGAATGAGAAGTATAAAGATTTATCAGCACCAGAACGATCCGAAGACATTTATTTAAAAGTCTTATCTGGAGGTGAAAATGAATGAATCATCATCCCTATGAAATTTTACAAGATAAATGTCGTACCTTGCGCCTCGCTGAGACGGCTAAAGAATTACCGAATTTACTCCGTGAAGCTGAAGCAAAGAATTGGACATATCATGAACTGGTTTATGAAATCTTAAGCTATGAGATGCGATGTAGAGAGCAGAAAAATAATGAGAGATTAATGAAATGGGCAGAGTTCCCAGAAATATTGACGTTTGATACCTATGATTTGAAGGAACAAACAGCTCTTGGTGAAAAACAACTAAATGTATTAAAAGAACTGAATTGGATTGAAGAATTTTTTACTTTAATTTTGATGGGACCAACAGGAGCAGGAAAAACACATTTATCCGTTGCATTAGGAATACACGCTGTGGAGAGAGGATACAAAGTATCCTTTGTCTCCATGAATCAGCTTATGTATATTTTAAAAACAAAAGAATATATCAATAAATCTAAAATACGCTACAAACGTATTATAGCTTCGGATTTAATTATTATTGATGATGTCATGTACATGACTTACGAGACTCAGGAAGCCAATCTATTTTTCCAGTTTATCTATGATTTATATGATAAAGCAGCATTCATTCTAACCTCTAATAAAGGGCCAAATGAATGGGGAAAATTTCTTGGTGATCCTACTTTAACAACAGCTATACTTGACCGTTTATTACATAGGAGTGAAATTATCACTTTCGATAACGAAACGGATAGCATTCGTATGAAATACAGAAAGGTATTATTTTAATTTAGCAAACTGTTGAATCTTAATTGTAGAAAACTGTTTAAAATTATTTGTGGAAAATTGTTTAATTCTACTTGACGGTTACAATAAATGATAAAAATCTAATCTTATTTGCAATTTCCCCATCGAAAAGAACAAATCAGGATTTGTAAAGATCGATTTAGGAAAAAAGGGGAAACTCTACCAAACTTTGTATTATAGTTGGGTTGTAAATTAATAGATGAATAGGAGGAATTCAAATTATGAAAAAATTTTTATTTAGTATATTAGTATCATGTATGGTGCTTGCTCCTAGTATAAGTGCATTGGCAGCAACAAGTTCTAGTGTTAAACTAACATCTATCAAAAGAGGTTGGAAAAAAAGAAAAATGTTAGACCAAGATATATTTGGTCTAACATTTTTTTGATTTAGAAGTGGGATATTAAATCTATTTAAACGTAATTTTAATATTCATTTTTGTTGTTTTTCATAAAAATTAAGTTCTGTCCCAGCCTCTTATTAAATGAAACGTTCAATGTGATTCCAATGAATAATTAATACATTTTCCTTCATTATATTTACTCATCCATTACTGCAGTCATTTCAACATCTTTTGATTTTTTTGTTGAAAGTGCAAAATATCCAATCGTAATGAGGATAAAGGCAGCCATGTAGCTTAATAGTATGAAGTTGTTCTGCCATAAGAATGAAATATCCCCACTTGAGATTGCAGCTTTAAAGGATTGGATTGAATAAGTCATTGGCAATAGTGCATTGATTGGTTGAAGTGTGTTTGGTAGCAACTCCATTGGGAATGTACCTGCACTTGTTGTTAATTGTAAAATTAATATAATAATCGCTATAAATCGTCCAGTGTCTCCTAATAATGTGACAAGCATTTGAATAAGTGTCATAAACACAATGCTTACAATTATGGAAGTTAGGATGAACAACGGAAGATTTACAACTTCTAGTTTTAATGCCAATAATAAAATGCAATCTACTAATAGTGCTTGAATGATACCGACAATGGCAATCACACCAAATTTACTACCAAACCAAGTGAAAGCATTTTTCGGTCGGATGACTGGTCGTTTTAATTCAAATACAATGGATAACATTAGTGCTCCTACGAATAAGCCTAGTGACATAAAATATGGTGAGAAGCCTGTTCCGTAATTTGGCACTTCATTTACTGCCTCTTTTTGAATAACAACCGGTTCACCCATCATGTCATACGTATCTTCATTTGCCTTAACTGAACCAGCTTCTTCAGCTCCATCAGCAAGTTTGTCAGCTAATTCCGTTGTACCATCTAACAATTTATCTGTGCCGGATTTTAATTGATTTGAACCATCTGCTAGTTGATTTGCACCGTCTTGAAGTTGACCTGCACCAGAAGTTAACTGTTTCATGCCTAAGCTTAATTCCCCAGCGCCATTTGTTAAATCAACTGAACCAGTATAAAGTTTATTTACACCATTTTGCAATGTTTGTTGTCCAGCATTAATTTGGTCAAGACCTGCAATTAATTGATCAAAGGCAGGGCCAGTTTGAGTTTTTAATTGCTCTTCAATACCATCAGCTGAAGAAAGCAATTGATTTGTTAGTGAAGTTTCAAATTGTGTTAACCCTTCTTTGAGTCCTTTGCTGATACCCGTAGAAATTTGAGGTTCTAATTGGGCTTTTAATTGGGTTTTATATTGCTCTTCAATTTGTTCCTTCGTAGGAACATTGCTTGCTAGCTGCGCGATAAAGGCAGCAGCTTGTTCTTCACTCATAATGTTGTTGGCAACGAGAGCAGCCTGAATTTGTTCTAAGTTTTGAGTTTGTGTTGATATGGATTGTACTGCAAGTTGGCTTGATAGTTGATTGACAATTCCAGCTGTCAGTTGTGTTGAAAGTTCTGCAGATAATTGAGTTTCTAATTGATCGATTCCATTACTAATATTCTCAACACTATTTTTAAGATTTTCAGAAATTCCTGTAGCAACTTGAGCTGGAAGTTGATCTTTCATTTGTTTTAGGCCATCTTCTACTTGAGATGTTCCTTCGACAAGGGATGGAAGATTTTCGTTCACTTGACGAAGACCATCTTTCAATTGACTAGAGCCAGCAGCAATCGAGCTTGAACCATCACTTGCACGGTTTACGCCTTCTTTGAATTCAATCATTTTTGAAGCCAATGTTGCAAGATTGTCACTCAATGTTTTTGAACCATCATTTAAATCAGCTACACCATCTTTTAATTGGCTTGCTCCATCGCTTGCTTGGCTAATTCCATCTGCTAACTTTGAAATGGAATCAAACATGGTTTCGGAATAAGTTGAAATGATATTTTTGGAGATTTCCGCTTTGATTTCTCTCATGGCAGTTTCTCCAATTTGAGCTGAAAGGAAGTTTGTACTTTCATTCGGAACATATTTTAGTTCCAATTTTTTCGGTTCATCATCTAGAATCGTTGTTGCATTTTTAGAAAAATTTTCTGGTATTTCCACTAGCAAATAAAAATCTCGATTCTCTAAACCTTTATAACCTTCTTCCTTTGAAACTACTTTGAAATTAAACTGTTCACTGTCATTGAGTTTTTCAGCAAGTTCTTTCCCGATTTCCAACGTTTTTCCTTCAAATTCAGCACCGGAATCTTCATTGACAATGGCAACTGGCAAGTCTTCTAAGTGCGCATATGGGTCCCAAAATGCCCAAATAAACATTCCTGTATACAGTACAGGAACAAGCGCAACTGCTAAAACCGATATGAGAATTTTCCGGTTTGAAAGAAGAAATTTTAGTTCCGCCATAAATGACGATTTTTTCATTTTGTTACCTCCTGGAAGTAATGACTATTTTGTTCATTTGGTCATTCTTGCGTAATATATATAGGGTACTCTAATACATTGAGACCCTTAAAACCTTAAAGTTATTTAGCCAATCCATCAATGAAATATAATTTAAATAAATTAGATATTTCTTCTTTATCAATAGCTGGATGCTGCTTTTCCCAATCAAATATTAAAGCAACATACATTTTTAACATAACAAATGCTGTGATTTCAGGATTGCACTCTTTAATTTCACCACGGTCAATTGCTTCTTGTATAATTCCCTTCATGTAGTGAATGACTGCTTGTTCAACACGCTGTATTACTTCTGCTACTGCTTGTGTTCCCAGTTCTCTTTCTTCTTGAAAAAGTTTGATTGTGAGCTGATGAGACTGTCGAAATTCTAGAAGTCTTAATAATACACGATGAATGTTTTCATCGAAGCTACTATTAGGATTAATGGCTTTTTCTGCTTCAGTTTTCATATCTTTAATAAGAGATGTAATAATTTCATCAAATAGTTCTTCCTTATTTTTAAAGAATGTATAAATTGTACCTTTTCCCACATTGGCAAGTTTCGCGATTTGATCCATCGTGGTTGCTTTGTATCCAAATAAAGAAAAGGATTTTTTTGCAGCTTCGAGTATTAATTGTTTTCTGTCAACGCTCAATACATTCACCTCACTTTAATAAATTATGACCAAATGAGAAAATTAGTCATTTGTTTCACGTAATGTACTTTACCACACAATATCTCCCTTTGCAAGTGTATTTACATGTTATGTAGTTTTTTTATTATCTTAGTAAATTCGCTGATTCGTAAGAAACGATTCAATAAATCAATCGTTATATGCTGTAAATCTATGTCAGAAAATACTTCACTGAAACTTTATCGAAAATAGAATCGTAATAATGGGGAAATTTCTTAAATGAAGGAGAGTAAACTATGTCATTTTTTAACAAAATGCTAGCATCTTTTGGTATTGGTTCAGCAAAAGTGGATACTCAGTTGGAGAAGTCTTCCTACAGTGCTGGTGAAACGGTGCGCGGTGAAGTAGAAGTATATGGAGGAAATGTTGCTCAACAAATCAATACGATTTATTTCACTTTATATACGACTTATATAAAAGAAGTCGATGATCGAAAAGTTTCGGTTCCATTTGCATTCCATAAATTCAAAATTAGTGATCCTTTTATGATTCAAGCAAATGAAACAAAAATCATCCCGTTTTCTTTCGTGCTGCCAGTAGACACACCTGTAACGATAGGAAATTCTAGAGTATGGGTGAAAACGGAATTAGACATTCAAAGCGGTGTGGATTCAACAGATAAAGACTTTATAGAAGTTCGTCCATCAAGATTGGCTTCTCATGTGTTAAATGCTGTACAACATTTAGGTTTTCGTTTACGAAAAGCGGAAAATGAACAAGTATCATTCCGATACCGAAAAAACTATCCTTTTATTCAAGAATTTGAATTTGTTCCAGTAACAGGGCCGTTTCGAGGTCGATTAGATGAACTAGAGATTGCTTTTCTTTCCCAAGAGGAAGGCTACGTGGAATTATTATTGGAAGTGGACAGAAGAGCAAGGGGACTTGGTGGATTGTTTGCTGAAATGTTGGATGTGGATGAAAGCCACGTGCGCGTTACATTTACAGAAGCGGATATGTACCATATTGAATCTAAGCTTCAACAAATTATTTCGAGATATTCATAATGTAAAAATCTATTATCTTTTATATAAAACAGAGATTGCCAACAGAATGAGCGGACTAGTGAAGTTAGGATCCTAGTTCGCTCGTATAACAGGCTATTTTTTCCTACATTTTCAGTGAGTTAGTAATTTTAAGTGTTTCAAATCTAAAACAAATTCACCGGATTTTAATATATCAAGTCCAATCAAACCTTGAATATTAAATCCTTGCAATGTTCCAAAATCAATATGAACATTAGGAAACGTCTTTTCGCCAATTTTTACATAATCCAATTTTTTCATAAAACTATATTCTACTCCACCGATTCCATAATGACGAACTAGCGAATCTCCGTTTTCAAAATAGATACCTATCTCTTGTACTGAATCAATATTGATAAAGGAATGGGAGGCACCTGAATCGATTGCAACTCGGCTTAACAATTTACTTTTCCCTTTATAGCAAATTTCAATTGTTGATAGCAATAAACCATCTTCAAAGAGAAGCTGCATATTTTACCTCCCAAAAGCTTTTATTTCCATTCTATTTCAATTTGTTAATCAATATTCAATTTGTTAATCAATATTCAATTTGTACTTATATGTGTTTTATTTCTATTACGCAGAATAAAACCAATTGCAATAACGATGAATATTAATAATAATTGGAACAAGATTATAGGTAACGGATTTGTTAAATAAGGCTGAACATAAGCATCTTGAATAATCATTTTTGATGCAGTCCATGCAAGGACACCAGCACCTAAATAGATGAAAATAGGAAATTTTTCGATGATGCGAATGACAATTGTACTTCCCCAAACAATTATGGGAATAGAGATAAGGAGACCAAAGATGACTAGTAGCATATTTCCATAAGCTGCTCCTGCAACCGCAATAATATTATCAATGCCCATTAAAAAATCTGCTAACATGATTGTCCAAGCTGCACCCCAAAAGGATTTCTTTGATACGCGTATATCGGTATTTTCTTCAGTCACTAGCAGTTTTATCGCTATATATACTAACAATACGCCGCCAATAAATAGTAATCCATCAATTTCTAACAATTTCACTGCAAGCAGTGTAAAGATAATGCGCATAAAAATGGCAGCTAGCGTTCCAATGATAATAACCTTTTTTTGTTGTTTCGATGGCAGATTTTTTGCAACCATTCCAATCAATAATGCATTATCGCCAGCAAGAACAAGATCGATAAAAATAATAGACATTAGTGCAGTGTAAAATTCCATCGAAATAGTTTCCATATCTGCTCTCCCATCTATACTTTTTTGGAAAGTATATGTCCTACCATCCATGTTAAGAAGTAATTTACAAAGAAGGTATTTTTAATTGACATGAAATTATCGTTTTTTTATAATTTAGTGAGAATATTTCAATTCGTACTATGTATCATAAACAGCTTATACTTCAATACGATGATGGAGAGAGTACGTTTTTGTCCAGTGGAAAGAGAGAGATTCCGTAGGCTGAAAGAATCTTCACTAGTGGCAATTGCGGAAAGCTACTCCAGAGTGCAGTTAAAACCTGCCGTTCACTTACGTTACAGTGGCTAGAGTGACAGTTTCAAAATGAAACGGTTAAACGAGTATTTAGGTGTACGATATGAAATGAAACTGTAACGAGGGTGGTACCGCGAAATTTAATGTCTTCGTCCCTTATTGGGATGAAGGCTTTTTTTTAATTTCAAAAATATTAGTAGGAGGTAATATTGAATGAAAGCAGCAGACATTCGTCGCAAATTTTTAGATTTTTTTATTGAAAAAGGCCATGCAGTTGAACCATCAGCTTCATTAATTCCAGTGAATGACCCGTCTTTACTTTGGATTAACTCTGGGGTAGCGACTTTAAAAAGATATTTTGATGGTCGTGAAATTCCTGAAAATCCACGTATTACAAATGCTCAGAAATCCATTCGTACAAACGATATAGAAAACGTAGGGAAAACGGCTCGCCACCATACATTTTTCGAAATGTTAGGTAACTTCTCTATTGGTGACTACTTTAAGCGAGAAGCAATTCATTATGCTTGGGAGTTTTTAACAGATCCAAAATGGATGGGATTTGACCCAGAACTGCTTTCAGTAACAATCCATCCAGAAGATGAAGAAGCTTATAACATTTGGAAAAATGAAATTGGCTTACCAGAAGAACGTATCGTTCGCATTGAAGGAAACTTCTGGGATATCGGGGAAGGTCCATCTGGTCCAAATTCAGAGATTTTCTATGATCGCGGTCCAGAATATGGCGATGATCCAAACGATCCAGAATTATTCCCAGGTGGCGAAAATGAACGTTACTTAGAAGTTTGGAACTTAGTGTTCTCTCAATTTAATCACAATCCAGATGGCACATATACGCCGCTACCTAAACAAAACATCGATACGGGTATGGGCCTTGAACGGATTACTTCTGTCGTACAAAACGTTCCGACAAACTTTGATACAGATTTATTTATGCCAATCATTGAAAAAATTGAAGAGTTTGCAAACCGTCGTTACAAACGACCTGGTGAAATTGATTTGAAAGAAATTTTCAACAATAAAGAAGATATCAACACACCGTTTAAAGTAATTGCGGACCATATTCGAACAGTCGCATTTGCCATCGGTGATGGAGCGCTTCCATCAAATGAAGGACGCGGTTACGTAATTCGCCGTTTATTACGTCGTGCTGTAAGATATGCAAAACAAATCGGTATTGAAAAGCCATTTATGTTTGAACTCGTTCCAACTGTTGGAGAAATTATGAAAGACTTCTATCCAGAAGTAAGTGAGAAAAGTGAATTTATTCAACGAGTTGTGAAAAATGAAGAGATTCGTTTCCTAGAAACATTAGATGGTGGCCTTGAAATTTTAAATGAAGTAATTGAACGTGAAAAGAAATTAGGGCGTAATGAAATACCAGGTGAAGACGCGTTCCGCTTATATGATACGTATGGATTCCCAATTGAATTAACAGAGGAATATGCTGAAGAACAAGGAATGACAATCGATTACGAAGGTTTTGAAGCGGAGATGGAAAAACAGCGTGAACGAGCAAGAAGTGCACGTGTTGATGTTGATTCTATGCAAGTGCAAAATGAAGTATTAACGAACTTAAAACAACCTTCCGTATTCGTTGGATATGAAGTGGCAGAATGTGACTCAACCATCGTTGCTATGGTAGGAAACGGTCAGGAAGTAAATGTAGCTTCTGAAGGAGAAGAGGTATTAGTCATTTTAGCGGAAACACCATTCTATGCTGAAATGGGTGGTCAAATCGCTGATAAAGGTACTCTTGAGAGCGATACATTCAAAGCTGTTGTAAAAGATGTTCAACTTGCACCGAACGGGCAGCATCTTCATACAGTAATTGTTGAATCAGGTGAAATGCATCTTAACGATCATGTAAAGGCGCAAGTGAATGCAGAAGAAAGAAAACTGATTGTGAAAAACCATACGGCAACTCACTTATTACACCGTGCTTTAAAAGATGTATTAGGTGAACATGTAAATCAAGCTGGTTCATATGTAGGTCCAGATCGTTTACGCTTTGACTTTACACACTTCGGACAAGCAACAAAAGAAGAGTTAGAAAAAATTGAACAAATCATCAATGAAAAAATTTGGGACGACATTGAAGTAGTTATTGAAGAAATGCCGATTGACGAAGCAAAAGCTCTTGGTGCTATGGCCCTCTTCGGCGAAAAATATGGAGATATCGTTCGCGTTGTACAAGTAAGCGATTATTCAATTGAGCTTTGCGGTGGTTTACACGTAAACCGCACATCTGAAATTGGATTGTTCAAAATCGTTTCAGAAGGTGGAATTGGTGCCGGGGTAAGACGTATTGAAGCTGTTACTGGTAAGGGGGCATATCTTGCAGTAAAAGAAGAAGAAAAAATCTTGCAAGAAGCAGCTGCACAATTTAAAGCAAATCCAAAAGACTTAGTAATGAGAATTCAAGGCTTACAAAGTGAATATAAAGAATTACAACGAGAAAATGAATCATTATCACAAAAATTGGCAAACCTTGAAGCAGCAAACGTTCTTGATTCAGCACAAAAAATCGGCGATATAACTGTTTTATCTACACGAGTAGAGGCAAAAGATAATAATCAACTTCGTCAAATGATGGATGATTTAAAAGTGAAGCTTGAAAAAGCAGTTATTGTTCTTGGAGCTGTTGACGGAGATAAAGTCATGCTTTGTGCAGGTGTAACAAAAGATATTGCTGGTAAAGAATATCATGCAGGTAACATCGTCAAAACAGTAGCTGAGAAATGCGGAGGAAAAGGTGGCGGTCGTCCTGACATGGCAATGGCTGGTGCGAAAGAAGTTTCAAAACTTGATGAAGCCCTTCAATCTGTGTATGATTACGTTAAATCTATATAATAATTAAAAAGAAATCTATTTCACTGACTAATTGAATCAGTTATAATATAGAAAATGGAGCTAGAATTTCCAACTCCTTATTTCCGAAAGCGAGGTGCTGGTCTTGAGTTCGTTTGATCAAACAATGAAATTTAGCTTTCCAGAAGAATCAATGGAAGATGAAGTCAAGCAAGTAATGCTAAAAGTGTACTCTGCACTTGAGGAGAAAGGGTATAACCCGACAAATCAAATCGTAGGGTACTTGTTATCTGGTGATCCGGCATATATTCCTCGCCATCAAGATGCACGAAATTTAATTCGTAAACTTGAACGTGATGAAATTTTAGAAGAGCTTGTGAAATTCTATATTAGAAATAACAAATGAGGAATAATCAATGAGAGTAATGGGATTAGATGTCGGTACGAAGACAGTTGGCATTGCAATCAGCGATCCATTGGGTTTAACAGCTCAAGGAATTGAGACGATTCATATAGACGAAGAAACTGGCGAATTTGGGATTGAGCGAATTAAAGAGCTTGTAAAAGAGTACGGGGTTACCGAATTTGTTGTCGGATATCCTAAAAATATGAACAACACTGTTGGTCCACGAGGAGAAGCTTCCGAGAACTATAAGAAGCTTTTAGAAAATGCGTTCAATTTGCCAGTAACGCTTTGGGATGAACGTTTAACAACAATGGCTGCTGAACGAATGCTCATTGAAGCCGATGTCAGTCGAAAAAAGAGAAAAAAAGTAATCGATAAAATGGCAGCGGTCATGATTTTACAAGGATATTTGGATAGTAAATCATTTAAATAAGATCCCATGTTGGGTGAATAAAGTGATTTCATCATGTTTTATACTTTCCTAAAGACAATTATGTCGAGGGATGATTATATATTTTGTTTATATTCTTAAAAAGAGGTGACCAACATGGTACATGAACATGATTATGAAGAAAGACATATTACTGTAATTGATGAAGACGGAAATGAGCAATTATGCGAAGTAATACACACTTTTGATTCTGAGAAATTCGGAAAGTCCTATGTATTATATACAATCGTCGGTGCGGAAGAAGATGAAGATGGTCAAATCGAAATTTTCGCTTCTTCATTTACTCCTGCTGAAAATGGAGAAGATGGAGAACTTCAGCCGATTGAAACGGAAGAAGAATGGGATATGATTGAAGAAGTATTAAATTCTTTGGAAGAAGAATTTGAACTAGAAGACGATGAAGAATAATCATATAAAGTAGGCAAAATTTTGCCTACTTTTTTCATGCTTATGATTGATTTACTTGTTAATAATATCGATTATTTTTCATGGAACGTTCCACACTAAACTTGAAAAGGTTATAAATATTAGGAGGAAAACATGGATCAACAATATTTTTATTTAACAACAGAAGATGGTGTAGAGATGAAATGCAAAGTATTATTTACCTTTGATACAGACGACCATTCTTATTGCATTTATACGATAATCGATGAAGATGGTAATGAAAGCGAAGAAATTTCAGCAGTACGATATGAACTTGATGAAAATTTAGAAATGACGAATTTTCAGGAATTGGAAACAGAAGAAGAGTGGGACATGGTTGAAGAAGTATACAATACACTAGTTGATACATTTTCTGAAGAAGAAAGAGACGCATTTATTGCAACGGATGAAGAAGGAAATGAAATAGAATGCAAAGTCATTTATCGATTTACATTAGATGAATTCGGAAAAAAATATGTCGTGTATACAACCGATGAAACGGAACCAATTGAAAACCTTTATGTTGCAAGCTACGTCGATTCGGAAGATGGTGAAATACAAGAAATTTTCCCAGTAGAGTCAGATGAGGAATGGAAAAAAATTGAAGAAACAGTTGAGTTTTTGAATCAATAACTCTAATCAATCCTTTTAGGCTGAAGAATTCCTGCGGTTTGATTTTTTCATACCGCAGGGAAACATAATAAAAACAGTTGTATTGACAATTTATTAAATCATCATTGTTATAAATTGTTGTTTGAAAATTCGTATTTATCAGAAATGATAAGATTGATAGAACTTTTTCTTGTGAAAAAACGTACAAATACATATACAAAACGAAAGAGTCAACCGAAAGCGCATTTCAATATTGTTAATTCTTTCATAATTTTATATGATATGTTAAGAGTTGCAAGGGGGGAAACCAGTGGAGCAAGAACAACAAAGGAAAAATGAAATAATGGATAAAGTAAAATTGCGTAAACAAGAAGGAAAAGTAGTCCGTCGAATTGTAACAACAGTAACGCTGTTTATTTTGACGTTAATTGTAGTTGTTGGGTTATCTGGCACGTTATTTGTAAAAAGTGCATTACAGCCTGTTGATCCACAATCGGAAAAACAAATTCAAGTAGAAATTCCTATGGGCTCTGGGTTATCTACCATTTCAAAAATATTAGAAGAACATGGTATTATAAAAAATGCGACAATCTTTAAATATTACGCAAAATTTAATAATCAGTCGAATTTCCAAGCCGGCAATTATACGATGTCGCCAAGCATGACTTTAGATGAAATTTTAGAAAGCTTGAAAACAGGAAAAGTATATAGAGAACCTGTACTAGCGATAACGATTCCAGAAGGATTAACATTAGAGCAGATTGCTAACATTATTGAAAAAAAGACGAAATACACAAAAGAACAGTTTATGGAGAAGGTAAACAGCGAAGAATTCATTAATAGCATGATGGCTTCTTATCCTGAACTTATTACGGAAGAGGTATTGGATTCCAACATCCGTTACCCGTTAGAAGGATATTTGTTTCCTGCGACTTACGCATTCTATGAAGAAGATGTTACTTTAGATGATATCGTTATTCCGATGATTGAAAAAACAAACGATGTCATCAATGAGTATCAATCTTTAATTGCAGAAAAAGAGATGACAGTTCATGAGCTATTAACATTTGCTTCATTATTGGAAGAGGAAGCCACTGAAAAGACGGATCGCGAGACGATTGCAAGCGTATTTTATAACCGATTAGAAATCGGCATGCCTCTTCAAACGGACCCAACTGTATTATATGCATTAGGCGGACATAAAGAAAGAGTATTATATGAAGATTTAGAAGTTCAAAGTCCATACAATACTTATGTGAACCCAGGATTACCACCAGGTCCAATTGCTAATGCTGGTGTCGTTTCAATTGAAGCTGCTTTAAATCCTACAGATACTGATTATCTCTATTTCTTAGCGGATAAAGAAGGGAACAATCATTTCGCGAAATCATACGATGAACATCTACAAAACAAAAGTCTTTATTTGAATAATAAATAAAATGCAAAAATAGCAGAATTAACCATGTTGGTTAACTGCTATTTTTTATTCATTCAATTCCGATATTGGTAATCATTCGGTCAATAGTCTGAATTCTAAACTTTTCAATATGAAAATAGTAAAGAATGTTCGCTTTCCATTGATTTTCATGTTATGATTAGATGTGATTTTTCCATAGTGTAGTTGATTAAAGCCAACTCGTTTGGTTTTTTTCTTTTTATATATAATCTGAAGGAGAGAAAACATGGAGTTTTCAGATCAGTTCATAGAGTCCTTCATTCATCCTCGGAATGAATTGCTGCAAAAAATGGAACAATATGCACAAAATCACCATGTTCCGATTATGAAAGCTTCGGCAATCGAAGTTTTAACTCAAATACTGCGTATTCAACGACCGAAGACAGTTTTAGAAATTGGTACAGCAATTGGCTATTCGGCTATTCGCATTGCTGAAGCGGTGCCTTATTGCCGTATCGTTACAATCGAAAGAGATGAACAACGCGTCCAACTTGCTAAGCAGTTTATTGAGGAAAGTCACGTTGGAAACCGAATTACGGTGATTGAAGGAGATGCGTTAGAAGTAGATGTAACGAAGTTTCAATCTACTTTTGATGCTGTTTTTATTGATGCAGCGAAAGGGCAAAATATGCGCTTTTTTGAAAAATATTCTCCCCTAGTTCCGTCAGGTGGAGTCATTTATATTGACAATATTTACATGCACGGATTATCGGACATTCCATTGGAAGAAGTACCAAAACGAAAACGCTCGATGATTCGCAATTTAAAAGAGTTTACCGAGTGGATTAAAAACCATTCAGATTATTCTACGACCTTTGTCCCCGTTGGCGATGGTTTACTAATTTGTTTAAAGAGGTGAAGACATTTGAAAAAACCAGAATTACTCGTGACGCCTAAATCAATACCCCATATTAAAGAATTAATCGAGGCTGGTGCCGATGCATTTGTTATCGGTGAACAAAAATTTGGATTGAGACTTGCCGGAGAATTTTCCATTGACGAAGTAAAAGAAGCCACGCAAATCATCCACGAAGCAGGTAAGAAAGTTTATGTTTCTTGCAATGCTTTATTCCATAATGATCGCATTGATGCGTTGGATGAATATTTAAAACAATTACAACAAATTGGACCTGATGCGATTTTATTCGGTGACCCTGCAGTTCTCATGTCAGTTCGGGAATTTGGTATTACAATTCCTCTACATTGGAATCCAGAAACAACAGCAACAAACTGGTTCCAAGTAAATTATTGGGGAGAACGAGGAGCGAAGCGTGCAGTATTAGCCCGTGAGTTATCCCTTGATGAGATTTTAGAAATAAAAGAAAACTCCAAATACGAAATTGAAGTACAAGTACATGGGATGACTTGCATGTTCCAATCAAAACGGAAATTATTAGGAAACTATTTCCTTTACCGAGGAGAAGTAATGGAAATTGAAAATCGAAAAGAAAATAAAAACATGTTCTTACACGATAAAGAACGTAACAACAAATATCCGATATATGAAGACTTGAATGGAACGCATATTTTCTCACCAAATGATATTTGTTTAATTGATGAATTAACAGAGTTTTTCGAAGCGGGAATCGATTCGTTGAAGATTGATGGAATTTTGCAAACTGAAGAATATATTACGACAGTAACAAGCCTTTATCGACAAGCAATTGATGCTTATTTCGATGAAGGGGAAGATACTTATGATGAAATAAAAGATGAATTATTCGAAAAAATTAAAGCAATTCAACCGCCATTACGTCCATTAGATACTGGATTTATTTATAAGGAAACAGTTTATTAAGAAAGGGGGATCTCCATTGTTACAATTAATTGAAAATGAAAGCATTCGTGAAACAATAAATGGCAAACGCATTATTACGAAAAAGCCGGAATTACTTGCTCCTGCGGGTAGTTTAGAAAAATTAAAAGTAGCTGTACATTACGGTGCTGATGCAGTATTTATCGGTGGTCAAGAATTTGGATTGCGTTCCAATGCAGATAATTTCACCATTGAAGAAATGCGTGAAGGTGTTGAATTTGCAAAAAAATATGGTGCAGTAATTTATGTAACGACAAATATTTTTGCCCACAATGAAAATATGGCAGGCCTAGAAGAATATTTGCGTGCAATTGCTGACGTAGGTGTAAAAGGAATCATTGTAGCAGATCCATTAATTATTGAAACATGTAAAAGAGTAGCGCCAGAGTTGGAAATCCATCTTTCAACTCAGCAATCTTTATCGAACTGGAAAGCGGTAAAATACTGGAAATCTGAAGGTTTGGATCGGGTTGTTTTAGCCCGTGAAGTAGGTGCGGAAGAGATTCGTCTAATCAAAGAAAAAGTGGATATTGAGATTGAAACATTCGTTCACGGTGCTATGTGTATTGCATATTCTGGGCGTTGTGTGTTATCAAATCACATGACAGCTCGTGACTCAAACCGTGGCGGTTGTTGTCAAAGCTGCCGTTGGGATTATGACTTATATGAAAATGTAAATGGGGAAGAAAAACCTTTATTTAATGAAGGAGACGCACCTTTTGCAATGAGCCCGAAAGATTTAAAATTAATTGAATCCATTCCTCATATGATAGAATTAGGAATTGATTCATTAAAAGTAGAAGGGCGCATGAAATCCATTCATTACGTTGCTACGGTAATTTCAGTTTATCGCAAAGTGATCGATAGCTATTGTGCGGATCCGGAAAATTTCAAAATTAAAAGAGAATGGTTGGAAGAATTAGATCGTTGTGCAAATCGTGCCACAGCTTCAGCATTCTTTGAAGGGGAACCAAGCTATAAACAACAAATGTTTGGTTTCCATGCGAAGAAGCCGGAATGGGATTTTGCTGGATTTGTTTTTGATTATGATGAGGAAACACAAATGGTTACATTGCAACAGCGCAATTACTTCAAAACAGGAGATACGGTAGAATTCTTCGGTCCAGAAATCGATACATTTACTATGACAGTCGGTCAAATGTGGAATGAAGAGAATGAACCGATTGAGGTGGCGAACCACCCACTTCAAATCGTGAAATTTAAAGTCGAAAAACCACTTCACCGATACAATATGATGAGAAGAAAAAATAAATAAGAACTGCTCTTGAAACAAAACTCATAGTATAATATGATGAGTATGGTATTGATTCTTTTGCATGATTTTTACATTATTCACTATTAAATGACAATTTGATATATTGTTGAAATAAAATTCGGTTATTAGAAAGCGTCCGTTGGATTCTTCTAAATTGTCCAAAGGCAACATATGCTTTTCTAATAACCGGGTTTTATCATATATAAGAAATTTTTCTTCAGAAAAAGAAAACGATTGCATTACAAAATATGGTAATGTGATTGGATGAAAAAAGTGATGTTTCTTAAGGAGTGAGTGTCTTGTCAAACGAAAAACAATACCCAATGACTTTAGCGGGTAAAGAAAAATTAGAAAAAGAACTTGAATATTTGAAAACAGAAAAAAGAAAAGAAGTTGTAGAACGCATTAAAGTTGCTCGTGGTTTTGGAGATTTATCTGAAAACTCCGAGTATGATTCTGCAAAAGAAGAACAAGCATTTGTAGAAGGGCGTATTTCTGCAATTGAAAATATGTTGCGTAACGCAGTGATTATTGAAGAAAGCGAAGAAGATGCAGATATCGTTACCCTTGGTAAAGCGGTAACATTTATTGAATTGCCGGATGGCGAAGAAGAAGAGTATGTAATCGTTGGTTCTGCAGAAGCAGATCCTTTTGAAGGAAAAATTTCGAACGATTCTCCAATCGCGAAAGCATTATTAGGTCATAAAGTTGGAGATGTAGTGAAATTAACAACTCCTGGCGGCGAAATGGAAGTTAAAATCGTAGCAATTCGTTCTTCAAACGACTAATGGATAATAAAGTCGACAAATTTTATAAAAATTTGTCGACTTTTTCATTTGTAATATTCATATGACAACAATATTAAAAATTTAGTTGAAGTATTTGTTTATCTCAATTTCTTGGTAATATGGAAAAAGAAATATAAGGAGGAATCATATGGCGAAGGAAAAACAAGAATTAAATAGCCGTAGAATGAAACGTTATTCAGATAATAAACGAAAAATGAATCGTATACTCAATGTATTGATAGCCATTGTATTTACGTTAATTGTGATTAATATTTATTTCATCGTAAAAGATGATGAAGAAGATGAAGTGGCTAGAGAAGATACGAAAGTGGAAGAATTAAAAGAACATGAAGATAGTGAAGAATTGGAGGAGCAGGATAGTAAAAAGGATGAAGAAGAATCTTTAGACGCTTCAAATAAAAATGAAGAGCCAAATAATCTGCAAGAAGACAATTCGTCCATTCATGATGAAAACAATGATGAAATTATCGTGTCTACTTCCTCAGATGCCAATGTGGAAAAAGTCATTGTTAATAACAACTGGCAAGTGACGCCTACGAGACAAACTGGTGAGCACGTTTCTGCTTTTGAAGAGGGCCATGTAGATTATGAAGAAAAATTATTGACGATTCGAAATGCTGTGGAATTACAAGAAGATAATATTATTTATTGGTCTGTAAGAAATGATGGCACAGGAAAAGGGGCAGTTGCCGTTGTATCATCAAAAGATCAAACAGAAAAATATCGAGTTCACATAAAATGGATTGAAAATGCAGGATGGATTCCAATTAAAGTAGAAATACTAAAAAAAATTGATGGCACGTATGAAGTAATGAATTGACCACAATGGATATTTCCGTTAAGTTGGAATAGATGTGGATTTCAAGGAGGAATTAAAATATGAAAATTGCAGTTATCGGTGCAATGGAAGAAGAGGTTGAATTATTGCGAAAAGCATTAGAAAATAAAACCGTTACGACCATTGCAAATTGTGAATATACTACTGGTACATATAAAGGAAAAGATGTCGTTTTATTGAAAAGCGGAATTGGAAAAGTGAATGCTGCCATGTCCACAACGATTTTACTTCATCATTTTCAACCAGATGTTGTTATCAATACAGGTTCTGCTGGCGGCTATGACCCTGATTTAGAAGTAGGTTCCGTTGTAATATCAGATGAAGTTAGACACCATGATGTGGATTGTACTGTTTTTAAATATGAAATGGGGCAAGTACCGCAAATGCCACCTGCTTACAAAGCAGATGAAAAGTTAATGAAACTGGCTGTTGAGTCGGTAAAAGAAGTAGGGGAACATCAATATGGAGTAGGGCTCATTTGTTCCGGTGATTCATTTATGTATGACCCTGAACGAGTTGAAGCGGTTCGAAAACATTTTCCGCAAATGAAAGCATGTGAAATGGAAGCTGCTGCGGTTGCCCAAGTATGTTATCAATTTCAAACGCCATTTGTAGTCATTCGCGCCTTATCAGATATTGCAGGGAAAGAATCCGACATTTCATTTGATGAGTTTTTACCATTGGCGGCGAAACATTCAACTGCAATTGTTCTGAAAACGATAGAGAAATTATAAGGATTCTAGAAGGTCTTGACTGCATCATTTGGTAAAAAGTAATATATATGTAAGCTCGTTATGCATTTTTGGAGGAGGTAAAGGTATGATTTTAACATTAATGTTAGTTTCTGTAACAATTACTGCACTTGTTGGATTGATTGCTTGGTACGGTGCAAATGACGGTTCTGTAAAATCAAAATAAAAAACAATTAGCTCGTTTAAATTAATATTTAAATGAGCTTTTTCTATTTATATAAGAATTGAGCCGGCTCAACATTTGAGCTGGCTCATTGTTTTACTTTTTTTCCCGTTCTCTTTCTCTTTCATTTTGATTATGTTTAAATTGTTGGTACAATTTCACAAGAGCTCTTTTTTCAATTCGAGATACATAACTTCGGGATATGTTTAATTTTTTTGCAATTTCTTTTTGAGTTAAAGGTTCTTCATTATTTAATCCGTAACGGTAAATAATAATTTCCAATTCTCTCGGATCCAATGTATTGAGATACGTATACAATTGTTCGAAACTTTCTTTTTGTTCGATTTTTTCAATTGCAGGTTTTTCATCTAGTTGTAAGATGTCTCGTATTTGCAAAGATTGTCCCTCTTTATCCACTCCAATGGGTTCGAATAAGGATACGTCTTTTTGGACCTTTTTTTGTGCTCGAAGGTGCATGAGTATTTCATTTTCAATGCAACGGGCTGCATATGTTGCGAGGCGAGTTTTTTTATCTGGTGTAAAACTGCTCACAGCTTTCATTAACCCGATCGTTCCAATTGAAATATAATCGTCCAATTGTTCGTGTGGGGGATGGAACTTTTTCACCACATGGGCAACAAGCCGCATATTCCGTTCAATTAAATCAAGTCGCGCTTGCTCATCGCCCGCTAAAAATCGTTCAATTGCTTTTGCTTCTTCTTCTGATGTGAATGGTTTATGAAATGCCTGACCTTTAAGGTATCCTAGAAATGCGGGAATATCTAACCAAAGCTGAATCAGTGATGCCAATATTCCGCTCAAGGAGGTCATCCTTTCCGCTTTTTTCGACATTATATGAATTGAAGTATGAAAAAATGCGTAACGACGCTTATTCTGTAGAAAAAAGTAAAATTCATAAGAAAAGGCTTGAAAGAACTGTTTAACATTTGATAGTTTAGTAAATGTTTCAATTGTTGTAGTATTATGTGAGGAGCATTGAGTTCCATCGTTATGTTCGTGCTACATAGGTTTCAAATTGAAGGTTATGCTATAATGGGAAATAAATTTTTGTAAGAGGGGAAAAGGTTTTGTATAAGTTATTTTTACCAAATGAATTTGTTGCATCAGTGTTTGAAATTACTCCAGAAAAATTAAAATCACTTGGAATTCGAGGTATAATAACCGATTTGGATAATACATTAATCGAATGGAATCGAAAGGAAGCGACGAAAGAAATTGCTGAATGGATGAGATTGATGCAAGAAGCAGGCATCCAAATCATCATTGCTTCCAATAACAACGAAGAAAGAGTAAAACGGTTTGCAGAACCATTGAAAATACCGTATATTTATCGTGCAAAAAAACCGCTTGGACAAGCTTATAAAGCTGCTCTTCATAAATTGCAATTAAATAGAAATGAAGTGGCAATGGTAGGCGATCAGTTGCTTACGGATATTTTAGGTGCAAAACGATTGCAACTTTATACTTTTTTAGTTCGACCTGTAGCGGAGTCGGATGGCTTTGTTACGCGCTTTAACCGTTTTGTTGAACGACGCTTATTTAAAGTATTAAAAAGAAAAGGAATTACGATGTGGGAGGAACAATAATGACAGAAATGCCAACTTGTATTGGCTGCGGTGTAAAAATTCAAACTGAAAATCCAGAAGAAACAGGCTATGCGCCGCCAAAAACGTTAGAAAAAGAAACAGTAATTTGCCAAAGATGTTTTCGATTAAAAAACTATAACGAGATTCAACCGGTACGATTAACTGATGATGACTTTTTGAGAATATTAAATGGCTTAGGTAATCATGATGGACTGATTGTGAAAATTGTAGATATCTTTGATTTTAATGGAAGCTTCATACCAGGAATTCATCGATTTGTTGGAAATAATCCGGTATTACTAGTAGCAAATAAATCGGATTTGTTACCGAAATCTGTGAAACGAGAAAAAGTGGTACGTTGGCTAAAGAGAGCTTCACGAGAATTTGGATTACATCCTGTCGAGGTAAAACTAGTAAGTGCCCATAAAGGACACGGAATGGATGAAGTCATTGAAACAATCGATCAATATCGTGAAGGAAAAGATGTATTCGTAGTCGGTTGTACCAATGTAGGAAAGTCTACATTTATTAATCGCATTATCAAACGCGCTACTGGAGAAGGGAATTTAATTACAACATCTCATTTCCCTGGAACAACTCTAGATATGATTGAAATTCCAATGGAAGATGGAAAAGCAATTTACGATACGCCCGGTATTATCAATCATCACCAAATGGCTCATCATATTCATGAAAGTGAGTTAAAGTATATTACACCGAAGAAGGAAATTAAGCCAAAAGTGTATCAATTAAATGCTGAACAGACATTATTTATCGGTGGACTAGCTCGATTTGATTTTATTAAAGGTAATCGCAACTCGTTTACTGTGTATGTATCAAACGAACTTCCAATCCATCGTACGAAATTGGAAAAAGCCGACGCATTATATGATGAACACCGAGGCAAGTTATTATCTCCGCCTTCGGAAGAGTATATCAACCAATTACCTCCAATGGTTCGTCACGAGTTTTCGATAAAAGAAGGTAAAACAGATATCGTCATTTCCGGGCTAGGGTGGATTACAGTGCAACAACCAAATGTTGTCGTTGCTTGTCATGCGCCTAAAGGTGTAGAAGTATTTATACGTTCTTCTTTAATTTAAGTATTGGAAGAGGGTTAGGTAATGAAGAAATGGTTTGCTGTTATTGGTGATCCGATCGCTCATTCAAAATCGCCGTTCATGCATAATACGTGGTTCCATGAAATGGGAATTGATGCGACTTACATTCCAATCCACGTGAAAAGCGAACAATTGGAGGAAGCCGTTGCTGCTTTAAAATTGTTAGGTGCTAGTGGATGGAACGTGACAATTCCCCATAAGGAATCCATTATACCTTTATTAGATGACATCGATCCGATTGCTCAAAAGATGGGGGCAGTCAACACAGTTGTTAGACTAAATGATGGCTCATTAAAAGGTTATAATACCGATGGTGCTGGTTTTGTACATGCTTTAGAAGAGGCGGTCGGAAAGAACAAAGAGAAGAAAGTGCTTATGATTGGAGCTGGAGGAGCAAGCAGGGGAATTGCTTTTGCGTTGCAGCAATATGGTTATGAACAAATCCATATTGCCAATCGCACTGTTTTAAAAGCAGAAGCAATCATCCAAGAACTCGGTGAAGGGATTGCTCTTTCTCTTGAACAAGCAGAAAAACAATTAAATCAATATGGTATTATTATTCAAGCAACTTCTCTAGGGCTTTCAACTGGAGAAAACAAGCTCCCAATTTCATTGGATCAATTACAAGAGGGAACAATTGTTGCCGATATCGTGTATAATCCGTTAATGACGCCTTTCCTGTTAGAAGCTGAAAAACGACAAGCAAAAATTGTAACTGGGCTAGGAATGTTTATTCATCAGGGAGCAATCGCATTTAACCATTGGCTAGGTCAATATCCAAACACCGAAAAAATGATGGAGAAATTGATAGAGCAATTAAAATAGATTACTAGGAGGAACCTATGCTTACAGGTAAACAAAAAAGATTTTTGCGGGCAGAAGCCCATCATTTAAATCCGATCTTTCAAGTAGGGAAGGGCGGAGTGAATGAACAAATGCTTCGCCAAATAGAAGATGCTCTTGAAGCCAGAGAGCTTATTAAAGTTCGCATTCTAGATAATTGTGAAGAAGATAAACACGATGTAGCAGAAGCATTGGCTTCGGGAACAAATTCTGAACTTGTACAATTAATTGGCCTTACAGTTGTGTTATATAAACCTTCAAAGAAAAATAAAAGAATTCAATTACCTAAATAAAATTTAAAGTCAGGTGTTCTTTAATGAAAAAAGTCGGCATATTAGGGGGAACTTTTAATCCTCCACATATCGGACATTTAATTATGGCAAATGAAGTGTATCATGCCTTACAACTTGATGAAGTCCGCTTTATGCCAAACGCAATTGCTCCACATAAAAAAAAGGAAGACGAATCAACAAATGAAAATCGCCTGCAAATGGTGCAATTACTAATAAAACCTTATAAAGAATTTACGGTGGAAACGATTGAACTGGAACGTGGTGGAGTTTCTTATACTTATGACACGATGGTGGCATTAAGAGAAAGAGAGCCGGATGTCGAGTTTTATTTTATTATTGGTGGAGATATGATTGATACCCTCCACACTTGGCATCATATCGATGAACTCGTAAAAATTGTTCAGTTTGTTGGTATTAAGCGCCCTGGTGCCAAGTCGGAGTCACCTTATAACATTATTATGGTAGAAGCTCCAGATATAGCTTTATCTTCCACATTAATACGTGAACGGTTTGCCACAGGTGGAACATTAAGATTTCTATTACCACCGGAAGTGGAAGCTTATATTCGAAAGGAAGGACTTTATGGAGCGAAGTGAATTATTGAATCGAATTAAATCTCGAATGCCAGAAAAGCGCTATATTCATACAATAGGAGTAATGGAAACGGCAATTCAATTAGCTGAACTATATGGAGCAGATGTGAAAGCAGCAGAAACAGCTGCCATTTTGCATGATGTTGCGAAATATGCGGATGAAGATTGGATGAAAAATATCGTAAAGGAACACGGTCTGGATACAAGATTGTTGGATTGGGGGCCAGAAATTTTACATGGTCCTGTAGGTGCTTGGATTGCCGAACATGAATTTCATATATCCAATGAAGATATTTTAAATGCCATTCGTTTCCATACGACAGGTAGAGCAGGCATGTCGAAATTGGAGAAAATTATTTATATTGCCGATATGATTGAACCGAATCGATCATTTGATGGAGTAGAAAAGTTAAGAAATAAAGCACAACAAGATTTAAATCAAGCGATGTGTGCATGTATTCGTCATTCCATTGCCTTTTTAGTTCATACAAAGCAGCCGATTTTCCCTGATTCCATCGAATGTTATAATCATTATTATAAATAATTTGTTTAGCTTTTTTGACAATTCGAAAAAATAGATAGTAAATACAAAAAGGAGAGGAATTGTGACTCAATGGTAGATTTGTTGCAAGTAGTTTATAAAGCATTAGACGATAAGCGTGCAGAAGATATCGTCATTTTAAATATGAAAAACATTTCATTACTGGCAGATTATTTTATTATTTGTCATGGAAATTCAGACCGTCAAATTCAAGCGATTGCTAGAGAAGTGAAGGAAAAAGCTGAAGAAAATGGCTTTGATGTTAGAAGAATGGAAGGATACGATTCTGCTCGTTGGATTTTAATCGATTTAGGTGATATGGTCGTTCATGTATTCAATAAGGAAGAACGACAATTCTATAATTTAGAACGATTATGGGGAGATGCACCACAAATCGAAGTGCCGAGTGTCAGTGAATAGTTACGAACGTTTTGCCGAAGTGTACGATGTTCTCATGGAAGACATCCCATATGATCAGTATGTTAAGTGGGTTACTGCCTTTGCACCAAGTTCCAATTATCCCACATTATTAGATGTCGGATGCGGGACTGGTACATTATCGATACTGTTTAGTAAAGCGGGTTATCAAGTTAGTGGCATTGATTTATCTGAATCAATGCTTACAATTGCTCAAGAACGGTCCCAAAAAGAGGATTTGACGATACCGTTTTACCATATGTCAATGGATGATTTAGAGGGCTTTTCAAATATAGATGTTGTTGTCATTCCCATTGATTCAATCAATTACTTACAAAGTGAAAAACAAGTGAAAGAAACGTTCAAAAGAGTATATTCATCTTTACGTGTGGGAGGTCAACTATTTTTTGATGTCCATTCCGTTTATAAAATGGATGAAATCTTTTTACAAAGTCCTTTTACGTATGATGACGGCGAAATTTTCTATATCTGGTATACAGAAAAAGGGGAAGAAGAGCATTCTGTTGTTCATGACATCACATTTTTTGTAATGGAAGATTTAACGAATCTTTATGAGCGTTTTGATGAACAACATTATCAGAGAACCTTTTCAATTGAAACTTATGAAAATTGGTTAAAGGAAGTTGGTTTTTCACAAATATTTATAACTGCAGATTGGGAAGACCAATCACCTACCAACACGAGTGGACGTATTTTTATTCGTGCAGTGAAATGACATCTTTTCTTTAGAAGGTAAATCGAGTATCATAAAGGTGACTCCATATGATTTACCTTCTAGAAGGGGTGCTCTATGATTTTCCACGATTTCTTAAAGAAATATGGAAAAATGCTTGTAGCACCCGGAATCCTTTGCCTATTCATTGCTATCTATTTACTTCAGCAAGACAGTTCGGATGACGCTGAACTCGTTTCAACCATTCCTCAACCACAAATTTTCGATGACATGGAAACCCTTCAATCGGAAGAACCCACTTCTACAAAAGTCATTGTTGATGTAAAAGGGGCTGTAAAATTTCCCGGCGTATATGAATTAACAACAGAAGATCGAATTATCGATGCCATTCAATTAGCGGGCGGTTATGCAGAAGAAGCTGATTCAAACTATATTAATCATGCACAAAAATTGCAAGATGAGATGGTTATTTATATACCAAAAATAGGTGAACTTCTTCGGGATGAAGAATACCAACCGTTAGGACAAGCTCTTCAACAAAGCCATTCATCAAGCAAGAAAGAGTCGTTAGTAAACATTAACACCGCCGATGAGTCCAAATTAATAACTTTGCCAGGAATCGGTCCTTCAAAAGCTCAGGCAATCATCCAGTATCGTGAAGAACATGGACCGTTTAAAAAAATCGAGGATTTAAAAAGTGTTTCTGGCATCGGTGAAAAAACCTTTGAAAAATTGAAGGATTTTATCACGATATAACTAATATTTAATTATTTTCTTCTATACTAGTAAATAGAAATCATTTGGAGGTAATCATATGGAGCGCATTACTTGGGATCAGTATTTTATGGCTCAAAGTCATTTATTGGCTTTACGAAGCACATGTCCACGTTTGAGCGTTGGTGCTACGATTGTGCGGGATAAACGAATCATTGCGGGAGGTTACAACGGCTCCATATCAGGGGATGAACATTGTATTGATGAAGGTTGTTATATAAGAGATAATCATTGTGTGCGAACAATCCATGCAGAAATTAACGCTCTATTACAATGTGCAAAATACGGTATTTCAACAAATGGAGCAGATATATATATCACTCATTTTCCTTGTTTGCAATGCACTAAAGCAATCATCCAATCTGGCATTAAAAATGTTTACTATGCTAGTGATTATAAAAATGATCCATATGCTATCGAAATATTAAATAAAGCCGGAGTAAATGTTGTTCATGTGCCGTTTAATAAATCAAAAATTGACTTTTTAAAAGACGAGAAATATCAAATAGTTTTAGATTTGTTGGAGAAGTTACGACAAAGTGGCGCCGATAAAGAAGAATTATCCTTATATGAAGAGAAGGTGAAGGAGTTATTTGATATTTCAACATAAGTGGATTTACTATGCCTTGTCGGTGCTCATTGCCTCCCTCAGTGTGCATGAGACCACATGGCTTTTATTGTTACTTATACCGCTAGTTTTGCATGCTTATTTGATAAAGTTTCATCCAGTGCAAATTACTATACTTTTATTTTGTAGTATTAGTGTTTTTCTCTATTTCTCCACCCAATTAAAAGAAATAGAAAAGCCCATCATCTTGACGGGAATTTATACGTGGACGCATGAATATAAAGTAAATGGCGATAAGATAAGAGGGTTGATGAAAGATGAAAATGGTAGGAAAGTCTATGTGACATATAAACTCAGCTCTGAAGAAGAAAAACATATTTTCGAATCGATGCCTTTAGAAGGAAAGAGATTCTTAGTTGAAGGGGAAATGGTGGAACCTAAAAGACCCCAACATCCCTATAGTTTTAATATGAAAAAGTATTTAAAAAGTAAAGGTGCGACAGGTATCTTCGAAATTCATAGGCTTCAATATATTGACACGAAATCATCTTTCCATCAAAAAATTAGTGTTATGCGTTTTCATTTGAAAAAACATATTGAAAAGACGTTTCCAACATCTCTTGCTCCTGAAGCAAAAGCTTTACTAATCGGTTTACAAGATGATGTGGATGATGAAACAACGAGGGCTTATCAAAAATTAGGTATTACTCATTTGTTCGCCATTTCTGGATTGCACATTGCGATTTTTGCTTTCATTATTTATGAAGGGCTGATTTGTTTGCGTATAAGGCAAGAGATTGCGACCATTCTTCTAATAATTCTATTGCCAATTTATGCGATTGTTGCAGGTGGAGCTCCTTCTGTTTGGCGGGCGGTAACTGTTTTGGAGCTGATCATCATTTCACGATACAAACGTCGCCTTGCAATAGATGATGCTCTTGCCATCAGTTTCATCGGTTTTGTGATGATTGAGCCATGGGTTATCTATCAAGTTGGCTTTCAACTATCTTATTTAGCTACAGTTAGTTTAATTTATTCTAGTAGATTTTTGCATTCGATTAATTCTTGGTGGTTAAAATCGTTTTTCATTACTTTTGTTTGCCAGTTAATCGTTTATCCTCTATTGCTATATCATTTTTATGAACTAAGTATCTCCTCGTTTATCGTCAATCTATTTTATGTGCCTCTGTTTTCCTTTCTTATTTTGCCAATCAATATTGTTTTGTTAATCCTTTCATTTATTCCAATTCCTTTATCCAATCTATTTTTTACAGTGTATGAACCTTTTCGGCTTCTAATAACAAAATTTACTTTCGTACTACAATCTGTTCCTTACCAAATGTGGGTGCCAGGCAAACCTTCCTTATTTTCGATGATACTGGCTTATGTCAGTGTGTTGATGGCATTATACTTCATCGATTGTCGAGCAAAAATCCGATATATCGTGTTGGTATTACTAATTCCTGTATTTCTACTACATTTTAAAGGAAAAATAAACCCACATTTAGTTATTTCCTTTGTGGATGTTGGACAAGGCGATTGTATCGTCATCGAACTTCCTTTTCGAAAGAAAGTGTATATGATTGATACAGGCGGGGTTTTGCGATTTCAACAGGAGGAGTGGAAAGAAGGTACTCGATATGAAGTGGGAAGACAAGTAGTCGTTCCGTATTTGAAAGGAAAGGGAATTTCAAGCATTGATACGCTTATATTAACACATGCTGATAGTGATCATGTGGAAGGAGCTGAAGAAATATTAAAAGAGATTCGCGTTCGAGAAATACATGTAACGCCTTCTTCTTTGAAAAAGCCAGTTATGAATGATTTAATGGTTGAGGCAAAGATTCAAAAAGTTCCTATTAAGGAACAAATGGCTGGAAATGCATGGCGTGATGGAGAAGTGTTTTTTCAATATCTTTGGCCTTTTGATACGGATTATGAAGGAAATAATGATTCGCTCGTTTTATATGTTCAACATGGTCATTTTCATGCATTGTTTACTGGGGATTTAGAAAAGGAGGGAGAACAAGAGCTGCTTTCATTATATCCTACATTATCATCCATCGATTTATTGAAGGCTGGCCATCATGGTAGTAAGACCTCCAGCAGCGAAGAATTTATTCGACAATTACAGCCTGCAATTACGATTTTTTGTGCGGGGGAAAATAATCGATTTGGACATCCTCATATAGAAGTTGTAGAACGATTTCAACGAATGGGATTAAAAACATTTACGACAGGGGAAGTTGGGACGATTGAAATCATCGCAAAAGCTCTTGAGATGGAAATAAGAACCGTTACAATAACTATTGACTGAAAAGAAAAATAGAGTGTAGACAGAGGGAGAAACCTTGTCTACACTCTATTAAGTATTAAGCGACAGCATCAATAACTACGGCAATAATGAACATTAATGTGAAAAATAAGAATGATACCGTGAAACCAACCGCAGCATCAGTAGCTTCATTACGTTTGCAAGAAGCATTATCACCTTCGAATGGGTTATGTGTAACGAAATTTTCATTATGATTTGCCATATGATAACCTCCTACTCAAAGTCCATTATAAGTCAATAGATAGTAAAAAGCTATAAGAGATTATTGAATTTCTTTTTGATTTCTATTTCATTTTGACACATTTTATACAAAAAATACAGTTCTTCTCATAATTCGTGTATACTAATGGGTACGAATTGTTTGGAGGTTTACGAAATGTTTACGAAAGCATGGAAAGAAATAGCAAATGGAAAAATCGCTCCAGTATATTGTATTTATGGCGAAGAAACTTACTTTATAGATGAAACAATTGAACGCATAAAAAAAGCCTTGAGTGTTCACGAGGAAGTGGAGATGACGATTTTTGACTTGGAAGAGTCACCGGTCGACTTTGTCATAGATGAAGCGGATACATATCCATTTTTATCAGATCGTAAATTAATCATTGCGAAAAATGCAACCTTTTTAAAAGCTGCCGAAAAAGGTTCGGAAAAAGTTGAGCATGACGTCAAGCGACTAGAAAACTGGTTAAATCATCCTTCCGATTTTGCAGTAACAATCTTTACAGCGCCATATGAAAAATTGGATGAACGAAAAAAAATCACAAAGTTGATGAAGGAATTATCCGTCATGCTTCATGCAGAAGCGCTAGGGGAAAAAGATTTAGCTGTTTGGATTCAAAGTGAGGTTGCGAGCTTTGAGAAAAAAATTGAAGACGAAGCTATAGACAAGCTGGTTGAAATGGTTGGAGAAAATATGAATCAGCTTCAAAGGGAGATTGAAAAGCTTGTTCTCTATTTAGGCGAAGATAAAATGATTACAAGTGATTTAGTGGAAAATCTCGTAGCAAAAACCCTTGAACACGATGCGTTTAAAATGTTAAATGCTTACCTTGCTCATAACGTTTCAGAAGCGCTTCGAATTTATCATGACTTGTTGCGTCAAAAGGAAGAACCCATAAAATTAGTTGGTTTATTAGCAAACAATATACGGACGATGAATAACGTTTACTATTTACATAAAAAAGGTTATCCTCCGACACAAATTTCGAAACAATTGAAGATTCATCCTTACAGAGTAAAATTAATGCTAGAAAAAAGGGATCGTCCAAGTGAAGAGCGGTTATTGAAGGCGCTAAATGAACTTGCTGAAATTGATATTCTATTAAAAACAACTGGAGGAAACCGGGAAAGATATTTGGAAATGTTTTTATTAAAAAGTTTATAAATTAGCATTCATAAAAAGGAATCCAAAAAAGGCTGTGTAAAAAGTGCTATGCTTTTTATACAGCCTAAGTATTTTCATAAATTAAGTTTAGACGAAAAAAGATCAATTGTTTTAATAACAATTGATCTTTTTATTTGTGCGCCCGGCATGTACATGAACTATAGGGTGTAAGTCCCGAACCCCGAAGACAGAAGTAGAGGTTAGCCAAGAGCAAGGGTGTCCGTGGTGACGCGGAATCTGAAGGAAGCTGGAGGCAAAACACCGGTCCGAGGAACACGAACCTCATATAAGGCTAGGTATGATTGAGTGAGTTTGCAAAACAAAACAAAGCTCTTTCTGTCGAAGGTCATATCGAGTAGATGAGGCGGATAGATGGTGTGAAAGTGCATGTACTTACCCGGGGAGGTCTGGCGGATAGGTGAAGTACGCTTCATAACCTACTTAGTGATAAGTAGCTGAACCGTCAGAAGTCAGCAGAGGTCATAGTATTAGTTGGTCTAGAACAACTAAGAAGGACCGAACAATTAAGAGAGAATAGCCCTTGGCATTCAGTGAGTCATGATGAAAACAGAAAACGTAGTACCTCACTTGAGGAAGGAAGCGGTGAATCCCGTGGGGGACCTCTTGGAGGGTGGAGTGACCACTGGCATAAAGAGAACAGCTATTCACGGAAGGAGAATAACGATGCTTTTGAATCAAATCCTGTCACGGGAGAACATGCTTCAAGCACTAAAACGTGTAGAACAGAATAAAGGAAGCCACGGAGTAGATATGATGCCCGTACAAAACCTACGACAGCACATAGTCGAAAACTGGCTATCTATTAAGGAGGCAATTCTCAAGGGAACTTATGAACCAATGCCAGTCCGCAGAGTCGAAATCCCGAAACCTGACGGCGGTGTTCGTTTACTAGGAATCCCTACCGTAACAGACCGTTTGATTCAACAAGCAATCGCCCAAGTACTTTCAAAAGTGTATGACCCTACATTCTCTGAAAACAGCTACGGATTTAGACCAAACCGAAGTGCCCATGATGCGGTGAGGAAAGCGAAAGAATATATAAGAGATGGACATCGATGGGTTGTAGATATGGACTTGGAGAAATTCTTTGATAAGGTCAACCATGACAGATTAATGGGTACACTCGCGAAGAGAATCCAAGATAAACCATTACTGAAATTGATTCGTAAGTATTTACAATCGGGAGTCATGATTAATGGTGTGGTGTCAAGCACATTAGAAGGAACTCCACAAGGAGGACCATTAAGTCCGCTACTATCTAACATTGTACTAGATGAACTAGATAAAGAATTGGAAAGAAGAGGACACAAATTCGTTCGATATGCGGATGACTGTAACATTTACGTGAAAAGTAAACGAGCAGGACTTCGCACAATGGCAAGCATTCAACGATTCATTGAAGGAAAACTACGACTGAAAGTAAATGAAAAGAAATCAGCGGTCGACCGTCCATGGAAACGTAAGTTTCTAGGATTTAGCTATACCTATCATAAAGAGCCAAAGGTTCGTATCGCAAAAGAAAGCCTTAAACGAATGAAGAATAAAGTTCGTGAAATCACATCACGCAAGATGCCCTACCCGATGGAATACCGCATTCAGAAACTGAATCAATATCTAATGGGATGGTGTGGATATTTTGCGTTAGCAGACACCAAATCTATATTCCTTGAATTAGATAAATGGATTCGTAGAAGACTTCGAATGTGTCTATGGAAGAACTGGAAGAAACCGAAAACAAAGATACGCAACCTTATTCAACTTGGCGTACCACAATGGCAAGCGTATGAATGGGGAAATACTCGGAAGAGTTATTGGCGTATTTCAAATAGTCCAATATTACACAGAACCCTTGGTAACTCCTATTGGAGAAACCAAGGGTTGGAAAGTCTTGAAGCTCGTTATGAAAACTTGCGTCAATTATCTTAATTGAACCGCCGTATACGGAACCGTACGTACGGTGGTGTGAGAGGACGGGAGTTAATCGCTCCCTCCTACTCGATTAGTTAGCTTGAGCTAATTTTTTAGCAAGGCGTGATTTTTTACGGCTTGCAGCATTTTTATGAATGATTCCTTTGCTTACTCCTTTATCAAGAGCTCTTGTAGCTTGAATCACTAATTCTTGAGCGTTTTCAGCACCGCTTGCGATTGCTTGTTCAGCTTTTTTAACAGCAGTACGCATTGCTGATTTAGCTTGAGCGTTTGCAACGTTTGCTTTTTTCGTAGTTTTTACACGTTTAATTGCTGATTTAATATTTGGCATTTTTTTCACCTCCTAGTTGAAATACGAGATGACAATTTTTCAAAAATATCATTTGTCAATACAACAAAAAACATTATACAAAAGGTAATCTATATTTGCAATACATAAATGCAAAGAATATTTACTTGACAGATTGAACATGATAGAGAAGAGGTGATAAAAATGCAAGAAATTATCTGGAATAGAACCGATTTAATTGATGAAACAGAAGAGGTTGTTCAACATCAAACGAAACAACAAAAAGAGAAACTAGATGATACAGAAGGAGTCAAATTTGAAGAATTTTACGAAAATCGAGTAAAAGTGACAAAGGTGACCGTCAATCAAGAAGGAGCTAAAGAGATTGGAAAAAAAGAAGGGCAATATTTTACCTTAACTGTTCCAACATTGAATATTGACGATCACGATGGTATGAAGCAGTTGGAAAAAGCATTTGTTAAATATATCGATGAAATTCATCAAAATATTAAGTTAACAAAGAAGAGTAAAATATTAGTAATTGGACTCGGCAATAAGACAATCACACCTGATGCGATAGGCCCGTTTACTATTGATGCAATGCAATCAAAACAGTTAGAAGAACATAATGAACAATTTATTTTATATGCTCCGGGTGTAACTGGGCAGACGGGGTTTGAAACGAGTGATTTTGTACTTGCATTAGCAGAAAAAATTCAACCCGATTTAGTTATCGCCATCGATGCTTTAGCAACGAGAGGAACAGCTAGATTATGTAAAACAATCCAAATAACTAATACCGGAATTCATCCAGGGTCAGGTGTCGGAAATCAGCGGGCAGAAATATCAAAAGAAGTGTTAGGTATTCCTGTAACCGCAATCGGTGTTCCAACGGTCGTTGATGCTACGGTTATTATTGCTGATGCGGTAGATAAGGTATTTCGTTCCATTGCGACAAAAATTCAAGAGAAAGACAAGCCTTCTGGCAAACTTTCTGTCACATCTTGGACATCGGATTCAAATTCAGATGTCGATTTAAATGTTGTTCGACCGATTTTTGGAGAATGGTCGACTTGGTCAAAGGCTGAACGAAGGCAACTATTTGAGGAAGTATTGTTATCTGGTTCGCAAAGACTTATTGTTACGCCGAAAGAAGTCGACATTTGGATGACGAAGTATTCGGTATTGATTAGCAATGGTTTATTTAATTGGGTAGAAGATAGATTGAACTAGTTCTAAAAATTCTCTTTCTTCCATATCGTAGTGGAAGGAGAGGATGCTATGATTAAAAAAATTCAAGGATTTGTACTGTTATTGCTTTTCTTTTTCTTGTTACCAATCATTACAGGACTATTACCTTTTCCAAACAACGAGAAATTTGTTCCTGCCACACCAGAAGAAAAGATAGTCTATGCATCGAATGATTTAGTAGTATCTGATGTTGTGCCTCCAAAAGATCCTTTTAAAGTGTTGCTCGTGTTTACCCATTCCCATGAAACGTATAAGCCTTTCGTGGAGAATGAAAAGGGAATGGTCGCTGTATACGATGATCATTCAAATTTATTTTCCATGCAAAGTTTGTTTGAAGATTATTTTCGGTTAAATGGAATTTCTGCGACAACTCTTGATGTAGATGTAATGAATGTCATGAAGCAGAATGGCAAAGCTTTTCATGAGGCTTATAAAACAGCTAGGCCATATATTGCCGAAGAATTAAAATCAAATCATTATGATTTGATTTTGGATATTCATCGAGATTCTACTTCTCGAAATAAAACAACGATTGTTCATAAAAATGTTTCCTATGCGAAAGTAGCTTTTGTTATTGGTGCAGAAAATCCAAATTATAAATCTAATAAAACGCTTGCTCAAGCCTTAAGTGATTCAATGAATCAAATTATACCAAATATTTCAAGAGGTATTATTGAGAAAAAAGGCAGCGGTGTGGATGGGGTATATAATCAAGATTTGGCAAAAGAAATGATATTAGTGGAGATTGGTGGCATTGATAATACAGAAGATGAAGTTTATCGTACTGTTGCCGTAATGGCGCAAGCGGTGGCGAATAGTATTGCAAAACAATAAATTTATATTTGCAAGTAGCGTTTAAGAGAATGACTTTTAAACGCTATTTTTTATTTTCACAAGGCAATTATGATTATTTTATAGAATAAGAATAAAGATTCCCTTTATTTGCTTATCTTGTTTATTATTGTGCTTACGCCATACTTCATAGTATAATTCAACTTAGTTTATTGTAACTTTGTAAAATCATGTTGAAAAACAACACAAAATAGCAGTATATAGTGAAAGGTGAAAAGCCTCCTGCGAAAACCAAATGACTTTGGTTAGATTCAAATCGCATGGAGGCATTTGTTAGGAGTGGAAATATGAATCGTGAAGAACGCTTAAAACGACAAGAACGCATTAGAAACTTTTCAATAATAGCTCATATTGACCATGGAAAATCTACATTAGCGGATCGCATTTTGGAAAAAACGAAAGCTTTAACAGAGCGAGAAATGAAAGAACAGCTACTAGATTCGATGGATATAGAACGAGAACGTGGAATTACAATTAAATTAAACGCTGTTCAGTTAAAGTATCAAGCAAAAGATGGGGAAATTTATATCTTCCATTTAATCGACACTCCAGGACACGTCGATTTTACTTATGAAGTGTCAAGAAGTTTAGCTGCATGTGAAGGAGCCATTTTAGTTGTAGATGCTGCGCAAGGAATTGAAGCGCAAACACTAGCAAACGTTTATTTAGCGTTAGATAATGATTTAGAAATATTGCCGGTAATAAATAAAATCGATTTACCTGCAGCTGATCCAGAAAGAGTTCGCAATGAAATTGAAGATGTGATTGGTCTCGATGCGGAAGATGCGGTGTTAGCGAGTGCAAAAGCAGGCATCGGTATTGATGAGCTTTTGGAGCAAATTGTTGAAAAAGTACCTGCTCCATCAGGAGATCCAGATGCACCTCTGCAAGCATTAATCTTCGACTCATTATATGATGCTTATAAAGGTGTTATTGTTTCTGTAAGAATCGTAAACGGAACAGTAAAACCTGGAGATAAAATTCGATTTATGGCAACAAATGCGGAATATGAAGTGGTAGAAGTAGGTGTACATACGCCGAGAGTGACTCCTGTTGAAGAGTTGACGGTTGGTGATGTAGGTTACATTACTGCTTCAATTAAGAATATTCATGACACGAATGTGGGGGATACAATCACCCATGCGGATCGTCCGGCGAAAGAACCTTTGCCAGGTTATCGAAAGCTAAATCCAATGGTATTTTGCGGCCTTTATCCAATCGATACAGCAAAATACAACGATTTACGAGACGCATTAGAAAAACTTGCACTAAATGATTCTGCATTACAATTTGAACCTGAGACATCTCAAGCATTAGGTTTTGGGTTCCGCTGTGGTTTCTTAGGTTTATTGCATATGGAAATTGTGCAAGAACGCTTAGAAAGAGAGTTCCAGCTTGACCTTATTACGACAGCTCCATCTGTTATTTATGAAGTGGAATTAACGGATGGTTCAAAAGTTAGGGTGGATAACCCTTCCATGATGCCAGCACCACAAAAAATAAACCAAGTGTTAGAACCATATGTCAAAGCAACCATTATGGTGCCAAACGATTATGTTGGTGCGGTAATGGAATTATGCCAAAAAAAGCGTGGCACATTTATCAACATGGATTACATTGATTCAACACGAGTGAGCATCTTTTATGAAATGCCACTTTCAGAAATCGTTTATGATTTCTTCGATCACTTAAAATCGAATACAAAAGGTTATGCTTCATTCGATTATGAGTTAATTGGTTATAAACCTTCGAAACTTGTGAAAATGGATATTTTAATCAATGGTGATCAAGTCGACGCATTAAGCTTCATTGTACATCGTGATTTTGCGTACGAAAGAGGAAAAGTCATTGTTGAAAAATTAAAAGATATTATTCCGCGTCAACAATTCGAAGTACCTGTACAGGCGGCTATTGGAACAAAAATTATTGCCCGCTCTACAATTAAAGCAATACGTAAAAATGTGTTAGCGAAATGTTATGGAGGAGACATTTCCAGAAAACGTAAACTTCTTGAGAAACAAAAAGAAGGTAAGAAGCGCATGAAGCAAGTAGGATCTGTTGAGATTCCGCAAGAAGCGTTCATGGCAGTATTAAAAATGGATGACGAAAAGAACTGAGTTAAACAAAAATTTGGAAAAGCCATTCGGTAGTCGGATGGCTTTTTATTTGTTACATTGAATTTTATGATTGAAACGGTACAATAGTAAGATAAATAGTGTTAAAGAAAGAAGGGATAGAATGGTCCGAGGAGTTTACATCCATATTCCTTTCTGTCATCAAATATGCAATTACTGTGATTTTAATAAAGTGTTTTTTCACAATCAGCCAGTAGATGAATATATTGAAGCAGTTGGGAAAGAGATTGCAATGGCTGTAAATAATATGCCGGAGCAATTTGAAAATATAGAAACAATCTACTTAGGTGGAGGTACACCAACAGCATTATCTCCTAATCAAATCAGCCGTTTGCTAGAATTAATTGCAAAACATTTAAACATTGATGTAATAGAATTCACTGCTGAAGCTAATCCAGATGAATTAACAATAGAAAAATTAAAAGCATTGAAAAATGGTGGGGTCAACCGTTTAAGTTTAGGGGTTCAATCATTTGATCAACAACTTCTTCAAAAACTAGGGAGAACACATACCAATGATGATGTTTATAAAGCAATTGACAATGCGATTGCTGTTGGTTTTCAGAACATTAACATTGATTTAATGTACGGGCTACCTGGACAGTCAATTGAACTGTGGGAAGATACTTTAGAAAAAGCTCTTGCACTAAACTTGCCCCATTATTCTGCATATTCATTAATTGTGGAACCAAAGACTATTTTTTACATTCAGTTTTCAAAAGGAATGTTGCATTTGCCACCTGAAGAACAGGAAGCGAAAATGTATGATTTGTTGATGGAGCGTATGGAGGATAGCGGCCTTTCTCAATACGAAATTAGTAATTTTGCAAAGGAAGGTTTTCAATCGCTTCACAATAAAATTTATTGGGATAACGACGAATATGCAGGCTTCGGTGCTGGTGCCCATGGGTATATGAATGGCATTCGCTACTCCAATTATGGACCTATCAAAAAATATTTACAATCCATCCATATGGGACAGCTGCCAATTCTTCATCGCCATCAAGTTTCGATTAACGAAAAATGTGAAGAAGAAATGTTTCTCGGATTACGAAAAAATGAAGGAGTTTCGTACCAACAGTTTGAAAAGAAAATAGGATTTTCGTTAAATGAAAAATATGGTGAGATTATAAGCAAACTGATGGATGATGGGTTAGTGATGGAAGAGGAAGGTCGAGTAAAACTAACAAGAAAAGGTCGTTTTTTAGGAAATGAAGTGTTTCAACAATTTTTATTGTACGAGTAGGTTATTTCATTGACACTAATTCATAGTTTTGTTAATTTAATTATAGTATTAGCACTCTCTTTTTATGAGTGCTAACAGAGGTGGTTTCAATGTTAACTGATCGTCAATTACAAATATTGCAAGTAATCGTTGATGATTTTGTGATATCAGCTCAGCCTGTTGGATCACGTCAAATTTCCAAGAAAAAAGGAATTAATTACTCACCTGCCACAATTCGAAATGAAATGGCAGATTTAGAGGAGCTTGGGTATTTAGAAAAGACACATGTTTCTTCTGGACGTATTCCTTCAGAAAAAGGATATCGTTATTACGTAGATCACCTACTGCAACCGAAACGTATGTCTGTTCATGAAATAAATTTAATACAATCCATTTTTGAAAAACAAAAGGTTGAAATTGAACAAATCATACGTGAATCAGCAAGCATATTATCCGAATTAACATCTTATACAGCGATTCTACTTGGTCCAAATGTAACGGATCATCGGGTTAAACGCTTTCAAATTATACCTCTTTCAAAACAAACAGCTGTTGCGATTATCGTAACAGATATGGGTCATGTAGAAAACCAAGTTATAGCATTACCTGAAGGTTTTGATGCTTCAGATATTGAAAAAACAGTTAACATTCTTAATGAAAGGTTAATTGGTGTACCGTTAATTCATTTGCAAAGTAAATTAGAAAAAGAAACATATGAAGTATTAAAACAACATGTTCATATGGCTGATTCTCTCATTCTTTCGTTAATAAAAGTTGCATCTGTGGAAAATGATAGTAAAATTTACTTTGGCGGAAAAACAAATATGCTGAATCAGCCGGAATTTCATGATTTAAATAAAGTCCGCCAGTTGATGGAATTAATGGATAAGAAAAACCAAGTAATTTCACTGTTTCAGCCAGTGAAACAGGGCATTACGATTCGAATCGGGTCTGAAAACAATCATATTGCAGTCGAAAACTGCAGTGTAATTACCGCTTCCTATACTGCTGGTGAAGAGCAGAGCGGAGCCATTGCCATTATCGGGCCAACGCGAATGGACTATAAGCGGGTCGTGACGTTACTTGACATTGTAAGAAGAGGATTATCAAGAACTTTTTCGGAAAAATTGAATGATGGACAGTAAGGAGGATTATCAGTGTCCGAAACAACAGAAAACAAAGACCAACTAGAAGAAGCAGTTGAAAACGGTGAAACAAAACAAACATTCAAAGAAGAAGCAACTTTCTCGAATTCAGAAGAATTAATAGACGAGGAAGTCGTGAATGTAGAAGAAGATACATCGGCTGATGAAAGTTCACAAGCAGAACTATCAGTAGAAGAATATAAAACAAAAATAGCCGAGTTAGAAGCAAAATTAGCAGAAGAAGAAAATCGTTATTTAAGATTAAGAGCAGATTTTGAAAATTTGCGTCGCCGTAGTCAGCTCGACCTGCAAGCGGCAGAAAAATATCGTGCTCAAAGCTTATTAACAGATTTATTACCGATTATTGATAACTTCGAAAGGGCACTTCAAGTAAAAGTTACTTCTGAAGATGCTCAATCACTATATAAAGGAATTGAAATGGTTTATAATGCCCTCATAGATGCGACGAAAAAAGAAGGGCTAGAAGTGATTCCGGCTGTCGGTGAACCATTTGATCCAAATGTTCATCAGGCTGTAATGCAAGAATCAGATTCAGAAAAAGAATCTGGTATTGTCTTGAAGGAATTACAAAAAGGCTATAAATTGAAAGATCGCGTATTAAGACCTTCCATGGTTTCAGTAAATGAATAATTGAAATTTGAATGAAATTTGTGTGTGAAATAGGAGGCAAAATTCAATATGAGTAAAATTATTGGTATCGACTTAGGAACAACTAACTCTTGTGTAGCTGTATTAGAAGGTGGAGAACCAAAAATCATTCCTAACCCAGAAGGAAATCGTACAACTCCATCTGCTGTTTCATTTAAAAATGGAGAGCGTCAAGTAGGGGAAGTGGCAAAACGCCAAGCAATAACAAACCCAAATACAATTCTCTCTATTAAGTCTCACATGGGGACTGATTATAAAGTAAAGATTGAGGATAAAGAATACACTCCTCAAGAAATCTCTGCAATGATTTTACAATATTTGAAAAGCTATGCCGAAGACTATTTAGGAGAAAAAGTAACAAAAGCTGTCATTACAGTACCAGCTTATTTCAACGACGCACAACGTCAGGCGACAAAAGATGCTGGACGAATTGCGGGTCTTGAAGTAGAGCGTATCATTAACGAACCTACTGCTGCAGCTCTTGCATATGGTTTAGATAAATTAGATGAAGACCAAAAAATCTTAGTATTCGACCTTGGTGGAGGTACATTCGACGTATCCATTCTTGAACTTGGTGATGGTGTATTCGAAGTGCTTGCTACTGCAGGTGATAATAAACTTGGTGGAGACGATTTTGACAAAAAAATTATTGACTATTTAGTTGAAGAATTTAAAAAGGAACATGGCATTGACTTATCTAAAGACAAAATGGCAATGCAACGTTTAAAAGATGCTGCTGAAAAAGCGAAAAAAGATTTATCTGGCGTTACTTCTACACAAATTTCATTACCGTTCATCACAGCTGGCCCAGAAGGTCCTCTACACCTTGAAATGTCATTGACACGTGCGAAATTCGAAGAGTTAACAAAAGACTTAGTAGAACGCACAATGGGCCCTGTGCGTCAAGCACTTTCTGATGCTGGACTTTCTGCATCTGATATCGATAAAGTAATCCTTGTTGGTGGATCTACTCGTATTCCTGCTGTACAAGAAGCAGTTAAACGTGAAACAGGTCATGAACCACATAAAGGGGTAAACCCAGACGAAGTGGTAGCAATGGGAGCTGCTATCCAAGGTGGCGTAATCTCTGGTGACGTGAAAGATATCGTATTGTTGGACGTAACTCCGCTTTCATTAGGTATTGAAACAATGGGTGGAGTATTTACGAAATTAATTGAACGCAACACAACAATTCCAACATCAAAATCACAAATTTTCACTACTGCTGCAGATAACCAACCAGCTGTGGACATTCACGTTTTACAAGGAGAACGTCCAATGGCAGCAGATAACAAAACATTAGGTCGATTCCAATTAACAGATATTCCACCAGCTCCACGTGGTGTACCACAAATTGAAGTAACATTTGATATCGACAAAAACGGTATTGTGTCTGTTAAAGCAAAAGATCTTGGCACTGGCAAAGAGCAAAAAATTGTTATTCAATCGAACTCTGGTTTATCAGAAGAAGAAATTCAACGCATGATTAAAGAAGCAGAAGAGAACGCTGAAGCGGATGCAAAGCGTAAAGAAGAAGCAGACCTTCGAAATGAAGCAGACCAATTAGTGTTCCAAGTTGATAAAACAATTACAGATTTAGGCGATCAAATTACAGAAGATGAAAAGAAATCTGTGACAGATGCAAAAGAAGAGTTAACGAAAGCATTAAAAGAAGGTTCAATTGATGATATCAAGTCTGCAAAAGAAAAACTTGAAGGTGTTTTACAACCGTTAGTGATGAAAGTATATCAACAAGCTGCACAACAAGCACAAGCAAACAATGCTCAAGGAGAAGACAAAAAAGATGACGGTGTAGTAGATGCAGACTTTGAGGAAGTAAAAGACGATAAATAATAAATTGCCAATGATATAAGCGAAAGGCGGTTCTAATAAATAAACCCTCCTTCGTTGACCGCCTTTCGATTTGTATTGTCAATATTGGTTGATTGAATAATTGGAAAGCAAGAAAGTCAAAGCCGTTTTTGGTCTTTGACTTTTTCCATGATATAGACTGAATGATAGCATTATAAGGTAAAGTATCTTTCGCACACGCTTACATTAAAATAATGCAATTTTTAATGTAGCGTTTGTGGCAGATACATCATAGAAATAGAAAACTGTGTTAAATTTTCTCATCTTTTATTTGCATGGTTTAAATAAACTTCATTTCAATCTTTAGCATATATGATAAAATAGACCTTATGTAAAAGAGAGCGAGTGTGAGGTATGAAACGCGACTATTATGAAGTCCTTGGCGTAAGCAAAAACGCAACGAAGGATGAAATAAAAAAGGCATATCGAAAATTATCGAAAAAATATCATCCCGATCTTAATAAAGAACCTGGTGCAGATGAAAAATTTAAAGAAATTAGTGAAGCATATGAAGTTTTAAGTGATGATCAAAAAAGAGCACAATATGACCAATTTGGTCATGCAGGTGTCAATGGACAAGGCGGTTTTGGCGGCGGAGGATTTAGTGACTTCGGTGGCTTTGGCGGTTTCGAAGATATTTTTGATACTTTCTTTGGTGGTTCAAGACGTAGAAGAGATCCGAATGCCCCTCGAAAAGGTGACGATTTACAATATCGTATGAACATTTCTTTTGAAGATGCAGTATTTGGTAAACAAACAGAAATCGAAATCCCGAGGGAAGAACAATGTGATACGTGTAACGGTTCTGGTGCAAAACCTGGTACATCACCAAAAACATGCGATAAGTGTAACGGTACTGGGGAAATGAGCCAAGCTATTGATACTCCATTAGGCCGCATTGTCAACCGTCGTACTTGTAGCTATTGCCAGGGCACTGGTAAAATAATCGTGGAAAAATGTTCGACTTGTGCAGGAAAAGGAACTGTACAAAGAAGGAAAAAAATTAAAATTACTATCCCAGAAGGAATCGATGACGGTCAACAATTACGCGTATCTGGTCAAGGAGAACCAGGCATTAATGGTGGACCACCTGGGGATTTATATATTGTCTTTCGTGTTGGAAAACATCCTTATTTTGAACGAGATGGAGACGATATTTACTACGAATTAAAAATTACGTTCCCTCAAGCAGCTTTAGGGGATGAAATTGAAGTTCCAACAATTCATGGAAAAGTGAAATTAAAAATTCCAGCAGGTACTCAATCGGGCGCTCAATTCCGAATTAAAGATAAAGGTGTAAAAAATATTCATGGATATGGAAGAGGTCACCAATACGTGAATGTAAAAGTTGTTACTCCGACGAAATTAACAGAACGTCAAAAACAACTATTGCGGGAATTTGCTGAAATTAGCGGTGATATTCCTGAAGAACAAGGAAGTTCATTATTTGATAAATTGAAAAAAACTTTTAAAGGTGAAACAAAATAAGGAATAATGATAGAAAAGTGGAGTGTGATTGCAAGTGAAATGGACTGAATTATCAGTACTAACAACAACTGAAGCGGTGGAAGCGGTATCGAATATTTTTCATGAGGCTGGAGCAAGCGGAGTTGTCATTGAAGAATCTTCAGAACTTAGTAAAAATCGTGAAAATCAATATGGAGAAATTTATGAATTAAATCCCGATGATTATCCAGCACAAGGGGTGATCGTTAAAGCCTATCTTCCTGCATCCAGCTTCTTAGCGGAAACTATTGAGGAGATAAAACTTGCAATCGCAAATTTAAAGAATTTTGATATTAATGTCGGTGAAAATATATTAACAACTTGTGAAGTTCACGAAGAAGACTGGGCGACTGCTTGGAAACAATACTATCATCCAATTAAGGTGTCAGAGCGATTTACGATTGTACCTACTTGGGAAGATTATCAGCCAAAAAATTCAGATGAAATCATTATTGAGTTAGATCCTGGCATGGCTTTTGGTACAGGAACTCACCCGACGACGGTCATGTGTTTACAGGCTCTTGAAAAAACGGTGAAAGCGGGCGACGTAGTCATTGATGTTGGTACCGGTTCAGGGGTTTTATCCATTGCTTCAGCTCTACTAGGTGCAAATAAAGTGCATGCTCTCGATTTAGATCCTGTAGCTGTGAAGTCAGCACAAGAAAATGTTCAGCTAAATCATGTCGAGAAAATTGTGGAAGTGGAGCAAGGAAATCTATTAGAAAAGGTACAAACGGAAGCGGATGTTGTCGTAGCGAACATTTTAGCTGAAGTCATCATGACATTTACAGATGATGCATATTCGATTATCAAGCCGGGTGGATTCTTTATTACATCTGGAATCATCGGTGCGAAAAAAGAAGTTGTGAAAAGTGCTCTTGAAAAATCAGGTTTTATTATTGAAGAAGTATTAATGCTGGAGGATTGGGTATCCATCATTGCGAAAAAATAATTTTAGGAGTTGTCTTTAGGGCAACTCCTTACTTTTAGGAGGAAATAATGCAAAGGTATTTTGTTGATGAACCATTTAATGAACAAAAGCAATTGACAATTACAGGTGAAAGTGCTCGGCATATTTCGAAAGTAATGCGCATGCAAAAAGGAGACAAAATTATTGTCGTGCAAAAGGAAATTGCTTATCTTTGTACAATTCTTTCTGTTGGACAAGAAGTGTTAGTAGAGCAAACGGGTGAAACGATTCCTTCTCCTGAAATGCCCATTCAAGTAGACATTGCTTGCGGTTTACCTAAAGGAGATAAACTTGAATTTATAGCACAAAAAGGGACAGAGCTTGGCATGCATGCATTGATTCCTTTTGTAGCAGAACGATCCATCGTCAAATGGGATGAAAAAAAGAGCGATAAGAAAATCCAACGGCTATCCAAAATAGCTCAGGAAGCTGCAGAACAATCCCATCGCACATTTGTGCCGATTATTTCCCCTCCTCTTTCATTCAAACAACTATTGGAAACATTTCCTTCATACGATGCAGTATTTGTTGCTGATGAAGAAGAGGCTAAGGGTAAGCGCACAAGATTTGCGGATCAGCTAAAAAAAGTGTATGATAGTGAATCGAAGTGCATTTTATTTATTTTTGGCCCAGAAGGTGGAATTTCAAGGAAAGAAATTGAACTTCTAAAAGAACAAGGTGCACTCAGTGTTGCTTTAGGTCCAAGAATTTTACGTGCAGAAACGGCGCCATTATATGTCCTTTCTGCCATATCATATGAATTTGAATGAAAGAGGTGTGTTGCCTTGCAAACGGTGGCGTTTCACACATTAGGCTGTAAGGTAAATCATTACGAAACTGAGGCCATTTGGCAATTATTTAAAGAGAATGGTTACGAACGTGTTGATTTTGAAGAACAAGCAGACGTTTATGTCATAAATACATGCACTGTTACAAATACAGGAGATAAAAAGTCCCGCCAAGTTATTCGTAGAGCTATTCGTCAAAATCCGGATGCTGTGATATGTGTAACAGGATGTTACGCACAAACTTCACCTGCTGAAATTTTAGAAATTCCAGGTGTGGACATTGTGGTAGGTACGCAAGATCGAGTAAAAATGCTTGATTATATTGAACAGTACCGTAAAGAGAGACAGCCCATTAATGCAGTACATAATATTATGAAAAATCGCGTATTTGAAGAATTGGATGTTCCTTATTTTACTGATCGCACTCGTGCTTCGTTAAAAATACAAGAGGGTTGCAACAACTTCTGCACTTTCTGTATTATTCCTTGGGCGCGCGGATTAATGCGTTCACGTGATCCACAAGCAGTAATCAAACAAGCACAAGCGCTTGTAGATGCAGGTTATTTAGAAATCGTGTTAACGGGTATTCATACAGGTGGATACGGTCAAGATTTTAAAGATTACAATTTAGCCCAATTGTTACGCGATATTGAAGCAAATGTAAAAGGAATTAAACGTTTGCGAATTTCATCGATTGAAGCCTCTCAAATAACAGATGAAGTCATTGACGTATTGAGAAAGTCGAAAATCGTTGTGAATCATTTACACATTCCGCTCCAATCTGGTTCTGATACAGTTTTGAAGCGTATGCGCCGAAAATATACAATGGATTTCTTCGCGGAAAGATTAAATAAATTAAAAGAAGCATTGCCAAATTTGGCAATAACTTCTGACATCATCGTTGGTTTCCCAGGTGAGACGGAAGAAGAGTTTATGGAAACGTACAACTTTGTAGCTGAACATAAATTTGCAGAGTTACACGTATTCCCATATTCAAAAAGAACTGGAACTCCAGCGGCAAGAATGGAAAACCAAATTGACGAAGAAGTTAAAAATGAACGAGTACATCGTTTGATTACATTAAATGATCAATTGGCGAAAGAATACGCTTCTCGATTCGAAGGGGAAGTATTGGAAGTTATTCCTGAAGAACATGTGAAAGAATTTGGACCAAACATGTTAGCCGGTTATACAGATAATTATTTGCGAGTTGTTTTTGAAGGAACGCCAGATCTCATTGGAAAATTAGTTAAAGTGAAGATTACAAAAGCGGGATATCCATATAATGAAGGTCAATTTGTTCGCGTATTAGAAGAACAAGTTCAATAATAATTCATTGCGCATTCTTGTACAGATACAGGAATGCGCATTTGTTTTATTCATTGAACAATTTTCACCTTAATATGAATGATTTTCGTATGTTATCATAAGGTCAATTGGACAAGAATAAATAATACATTAAAGGAGCAATTACAATGATAACAAATTATGCTTCATATATTGACCATACGTTGCTCTCACCAGATGCAACGAAAGAACAAATTGGAAAATTGTGCCAAGAAGCAAGAAAATATGGCTTTGCATCTGTTTGTGTGAATCCATATTGGGTAAAGTACTGTAAAAATTTATTGCAGGACACATGCGTTAAAGTTTGCACAGTCATTGGTTTTCCTCTCGGAGCTACAACGACGGAAACAAAAATAATTGAAACAAAACAAGCAATTGAACAAGGTGCAGATGAAATTGATATGGTCATTAATATCGGATTGCTTAAGACGCGTGATTATGAACGAGTGAAAGAAGATATTCAACACGTTATTGATGCTGCGGGTGGAAAAATTGTGAAAGTAATTATTGAAACATGTTTGTTAACCGATGAAGAAAAGGTGAGAGCATGTCAATTGGCAGTTGATGCTGGTGCCGCATTTGTCAAAACATCAACAGGATTCTCAAAAAGTGGAGCCACTGTAGAAGATGTCGCATTAATGCGAAAAACTGTTGGCCAACAAGTTGGAGTAAAAGCTTCAGGTGGAATTAGAAGTTTTTCTGATATGAAAAAAATGTTGGAGGCTGGAGCAAATCGTATTGGTACTAGCAGCGGAGTCAGAATTATTGAAGAAACTTTATAGGATTTCTATTGACTCAATATTTACAATACGATATAATTTTCGAGTACACAATTAACGCATGTTTTCTGTGTATTGACGTGTGTTCGGAGGGAGGGAAAAGAGATGACAAAAACTGTCGTAAGAAAAAACGAAACACTTGAAGATGCTCTTCGTCGCTTCAAACGAACTGTATCTAAAAGTGGTACAATTCAAGAGATTAGAAAACGCGAATATTATGAAAAACCAAGCGTAAGACGTAAGAAAAAATCTGAAGCTGCACGTAAACGTAAGTGGTAATCTAATTATACCCTTCGTTCGTAACACGCGTAAGATACACTTTAGCTTAGTAAATCATACCCTAGTATTTGTTAAACAAATACTAGGGTTTTTTGCATTAATACTTCAATCATTTACATACTTAACAGAGGAACAACAATTGATTTTCATGTACAATATAATTAATTATTAAATGAAAAATTTGAAACTTTTCATTCAATTGAGACGTAAACAATATTGAGGAAGGAGGGAACAGATGAATCAGCCGCACATTTTCCGATGGATTGTACTTCTAGCAGCTACATTGTTTTTCTTATTTCCGAATAACACTTTTGCGAAAGAAAAAGTATATCACATTCCTATAGAAAATGAAGTCGAAAGAGGTTTATATGAATTTTTAAAACGTTCCTTTAAAGAAGCGATTGAAAATAAAGCAGATGCTATCGTACTTGAAATACATACCCCAGGTGGCTATGTTGACGTCGCTTACGATATAGGAAAATTAATGGATGAGACGCCTGCGAAAATTATAGCATTCATTAACTCAAAAGCTCTTTCAGCAGGTGCTTATATCGCTCTTCATGCAGATGAAATCTACATGACACCAAATGCGACGATGGGAGCGGCGCAAATTATCGATATGAATGGAAATGCTGCAAGTGAAAAAGCGAATAGTGCTTGGATTAAAAATATGCAAGCTGCAGCAGAATCAACTAATCGAAATCCAGATTATGCACGAGCAATGGCGGATGCTAGCCTTGATTTGCCAGAATTGAATAGTCCGAAAGGGAAACTGTTAACATTAACAGCTGAAGAAGCTTATCGAATAGAATACTCTAATGGAACGGTTGAAAATTTAAATGAATTGTTAGCGAAAACAGGTTTTGAGAATAGCGAAGTTTTTTCCATTCATGAAACATTTGCTGAAAAACTGGCTAGATTTTTAACGAACCCGATTGTGGTAACGTTATTGTTAACAATCGCCTCTCTAGGTTTAGTGCTAGAACTATTTTCTCCTGGTTTTGGGGCACCGGGTATCATTGGTATAATTTCATTAATTTTATTTTTCTTCGGCCACACAGTAGCAGGTTTTGCAGGTCTTGAAACGATTATACTATTTATAATCGGTTCTGTTTTTCTAATTGCTGAGCTATTTGTGCCTGGAGGAATTTTAGGCCTCGTTGGTGGTGCTATAATGATCATCAGTCTATTATTTGCTGGTGAAAGTATCGTTCATATGGCTTATTCAATTATCATAGCATTGGCAATTGCCATAATAGGAATGGTGGTATTAGTGAAGTTTTTCGGAAAAAATCTACATGTCTTTAGCAAACTCGTCTTGAAGGAGGCAACCTCCACAGAAGAAGGTTATGTATCCAATGTCAATCGCATTGATTTAATTGGGAAAGAAGGAATAACGATTACACCATTGCGTCCCTCTGGAACGGTATTAGTAGACGATGAAAGAATCGATGTTGTTTCAGAAGGTAGTTACATCGATTCCAACAAAAAAGTTAAAGTGATTGAAGTAGAGGGGTCACGCATTGTTGTTAGAGAAATAAAAGAGAAAGAGGGAGATTAAGCATGATGTTTATTGATGGTTTATTCGTCACTTCCATTGTTGGAATTGTCTTTGCAATCATTGTATTAGGAATTTTCTTTACATTCGTACCAGTAGGTCTGTGGATTAGCGCTTTAGCTGCTGGCGTGCGAGTAAGCATTTTAACTTTGATTGGAATGAGATTACGTCGAGTAATTCCTGGTCGTATTGTAAATCCATTAATTAAAGCTCATAAAGCTGGTTTAGATGTGACAATCAATCAATTAGAGTCCCATTATTTAGCTGGTGGTAACGTTGACCGCGTTGTAAATGCATTAATTGCTGCGCAAAGAGCAAATATCGAATTATCTTTTGAACGTGCCGCTGCAATCGACTTAGCTGGTCGAGACGTATTAGAAGCGGTTCAAATGTCAGTAAATCCTAAAGTTATTGAAACACCGTTTATTGCTGGTGTTGCCCTTAACGGGATTGAAGTAAAGGCTAAGGCAAGAATTACTGTACGTGCAAATTTAGACCGTTTAGTCGGTGGTGCGGGCGAAGATACGGTGATTGCCCGCGTTGGTGAAGGGATTGTTTCAACGATTGGTTCGAGTGAATCCCATTCAAAAGTTTTAGAAAATCCAGATTTGATTTCTCAAACTGTGTTGAAAAAAGGATTAGATGCCGGAACAGCTTTTGAGATTTTATCCATCGATATTGCAGATGTGGATGTTGGTAAAAATATTGGGGCAGAATTGCAAATTGAGCAAGCTCAGGCTGATAAAAATATCGCTCAAGCGAAGGCGGAAGAACGACGTGCAATGGCAGTAGCGAAAGAGCAAGAAATGGTTGCTAAAACCCAAGAAATGAAAGCAAAAGTAGTAGAAGCTGAAGCACAAATTCCGATGGCAATGGCGGAAGCTTTACGATCTGGTAATTTAGGAATTATGGATTATATGAATTACAAAAATATTCAAGCGGACACTGCAATGCGTGATTCTATTGCAAATGTGACAAAGAATCAACAAGAGGATTAAGAGATACTCCTCCAGAAAGGAGTGTTATAGTTGGAGAGTTTAATTCTATTTATCATTATAGCTCTAGTTAGTTCTTTTTTTAGCTCGTCAAAAAGACGGCATGATCAATCTACCCCTCCTATTCAAAAAGAACATCGTCAAAGACCAATAATTGAAATCAAAACATTAGATGAATTTGCAAATGAAGTGATGAAACAATTAACGGAAGAAAAGGAAGTAAAACAGAGAGAATCCGTAATGGTAGATGAGAAGGAGCAAGAACCTTCACCAATACAACAACAAGTACAACCTGTGCCCAATAATGTCGAGTTAAAAGAACGTTCAAATCAAACTCCTGTCGTAACGAAAGAAACGAAATCTCATTCACGGAAAGGTCATAAATTTCCATTCTTATCTTCAAAAGAAGCGTTAAGGAATGCTATCATTACACAAGAAATTTTAGGACCACCAAAATCGAAAAAACGGTAAAAAATCATGTCCTCCCATTCCTAAGCATATACTTGGTGAAAGGGAGGGCAGTTTTTTTTGAAAAAATTATTCCAGATTGACCCTATAATTGAAATGATGAATTGTCGCCAATTACGAATGATAGGAAACTATAAATTTTTAGAAGCATCGGAGCATCATTGTAAGTTTTATTATGAAGGTTTTCTCGTGATGATTGAGGCTGACAAAGTACATATTAATGTACTAAAAGAAGAAGAAATTTTAGTACATGTTGATCAGTTAAAAAATTTTGAAATGAAGCGACAGGTGAATGAAAATGAAATTATACGATAGCCGCCCTGTAGAAATTCGTGTTTCTCGCAGTGGAAACGTACATGAATTGATTCGACGCTTACAACAAAATCGAGTGAAATTACGAGAAATAGAGTTTTTAGAGGATGAAGTCAAATTTGAAATTTCTAGAAAAGATGTGACTATTGTACGTTCATTGCGGAAAAAATTAAATTTGAAAGTAAAAATACGTTACCTGCAACAATCAAGGATTTTTCAAAAAACTGGTTGGACAATTATTGGAATAATACTGTTGATTTTCATCCCCATCATCTGTTCACAATTTATTTGGAAAGTTGAAGTGGAAGCAAGTACGCCAGAATTGAAGGCGAAAGTTGAAAAGATAATAGATGAAAAATTACAACTAGACAATCCTGTGTTAAAGCGAAAACTTGTATCCGATTTTGAAATACGACAAACCATTATGGAAGAAATACGTGATCTTTCTTGGGTGCATATTATCAAAAAGGGAAGCAGTATGACGATTGTTCCCCAACTAGCACCAATAACGGAAAATAAAGAAAAGAAAAGCGACGGACTATATCATTTAGTTGCTTCGAAAAGTGGTGTGATAACTCATTTTAATATTACAAGCGGTGAGCGTCGAGTTATGCCAAATATGACTGTGTATAAAGGAGATGTTCTTGTATCAGGAGTCATTACTGTAGGTGAAGATGAATATATGGCTGTGGGTGCGCAGGGAGAAGTATATGCTGATTACTGGCTAGAAACGAGTTTTGAGATACCGAGGAAAGTCAAATACATTTCAGCCGCTGACAGCAAGTGGATATTTGGATTGAAAAATAGCGATGAAAAGGAGAAAGAGTTATCGTTTCAAAAAATCAAATTGCCAAATTGGATTTCAAATTACATCGAAATCAAAAAGACGCAAAATTATATTACAACTGTACAAGAACTGTCAGAAGATCAAATCGACTCATTTATTTTGCCGCTATTGCACGAAAAAATTTTAAAATCACTACCTCCAAAAACGATTATCAAGAAAGAAAATATTTTGCACGTTACCTTCGATGATGATAAAGTTAAAGGGAAAGTCCTTTTTTTGGTAAACGAAAATATTGCGAAAGAATATCCAATTAGTCAAGGAGATTAGATATGGCTGAAGAATTAACAGAGTTACATGTTGAAAACCCAAATGAAGCAATTATGCTTCTAGGAATGGGCGATGCTAATATAAAGTTAATTGAAGAATCATTTAATTGTCGTATCATTACTCGCGGTGAAATCATTCAAATTACAGGTGAAGTAGAACAAAAGAAGCAAGTAACATTGTTGCTAAAAGAATTATTAAAAGTTATTCGTAAAGGCATTAATATTGATTTAAGAGACGTTTCAAGTGCCATTGAAATGTTAAATAAAGGAACACTTGAATATTTTTCAGAGTTATATGACGTTGAAATAGGTAGAACTCATAATGGCAAGCCTATCCGTGCCAAAACGATTGGTCAACGTGAATATATAAAGGCTATTCGTTCTCATGATTTAGTTTTTGCCATCGGGCCTGCAGGTACGGGGAAAACATATTTAGCAGTAGTCATGGCAACACAAGCATTAAAAAATGGACATGTTAAACGAATCATTCTAACACGTCCAGCTGTAGAGGCAGGAGAGTCGCTCGGATTTTTACCTGGTGATTTAAAAGAAAAAGTTGACCCATATTTACGGCCATTATACGATGCCTTACACGATATTTATGGAACAGAACATACTCAACGATTAATTGAGCGGGGAACAATTGAAATTGCTCCACTTGCTTATATGCGTGGCCGTACGTTAGATGATGCTTTTGTTATTTTGGATGAAGCTCAAAATACAACCCATATGCAAATGAAAATGTTTTTAACTCGATTAGGATTTGGGTCCAAAATGGTTATTACGGGAGATAAATCTCAAATTGACTTACCGAAAAATGTAGAATCTGGATTGATGATTGCTGAACGAGTGTTGAAAAATGTGAAAGATATTCATTTTACCTATTTGGAAGCAGGAGATGTAGTAAGGCATCCTCTTGTGGCAAAAATTATTCAAGCCTATTTCGATCAAGAACTATAACAATGTGTACGCCAGTTCGTACACATTTTTTATTTACTAAAGAATCCAATTCTACCAATGAAAAACGAACGAGAAATTGATAAACTATTAATATACAATATTGGGGGTGCGTTATGGATAAGCACTTAATAAAATTACTGGACATGTTCGGTTTTCGTGTATTACTGATTACTATATTATTTATTACTGGCCTATTACAGTTTTTTATCATGTTTGGCAATGTTCGAGGAGATACATATGATGTCCAACCATTTCAATTAGCTCCAGAAACAATACGAGCTGTGAAAACCGTAGAAGATACTGAAAAAACAGAGAAGGAGAGACAAGCAGCAGTAGATGCTGTGGAATCCGTATATGTCTTTGATGAAGAAATTGTCGATCATCGGGTGGCGCTTATTGAAACAATACATGAAATTATTTTGGACGTCCGAAAAGAAATTTCCGGAAATGGTACTAGAATATTATTGAAAGAAGAGCAAATTCAACTGCTTCAAGATAAATTAAAGGAAATCACTGAAAGTCAAACTTCCCTGCGATTCACAGATGAACATTTATGGACTTTTATCACTGTGGACGAAAAGGAATTAAGTAAAGCTCATACCACATTGATTCAACTAGTGAAAGATACTCTATCGGTCCCAATACGCAAGGAAAATGTCACATCCGTGCGCAATGAATTAGAATCAAAAATTCGTGCACATGAGAGTATTAGTAATTCCCTTATACCACCATTAGTTATTTTAGGAAGGGTAGCAGTTGTTGAAACTGAAACGTTGGATGAAGAAAAAACTGAAGAATTAAAACAACGAGCACGGCAAGCAGTTGAACCAACTCGTATTTTACAAGGTCAAATTATCGTACAAGAAGGCGAATTGATCGACAGAGAAAAATATCGACAGCTGGAATTATTAGGGATGACAAATAATAAGGCATCTATAAAACCTGTATTGGGACTAGCAATTTTAGTTATATTGCAAATGACTTTTCTTTATTTCTTATTTGACAAACTTAATATTGATGTGCAAAAAAAGAGAAAACAAGTTGTTGCAACGGTAATTGTTTATCTATTTTCAATCGGATTTATGGAACTTATTAATTTATTAGATGATTTTGAAGTCCAAATAGCCTTTTTATTTCCCTCTGCTTTAACGACTATGCTTGTAAGTTTATTAGCATCTCACAAAGTTGCAAGTCTAGTAACATTACTCACGGCCGCATCGGCAGGTGTTATATTCCAAGAAGGGTATTCGGCAGTATTGCAAATGGAAATTGCATTGTATATATTGCTTGGTGGCTATGCATGCATTTACTTTATGAAATCGATTGAAAATCGTTCTGATATATTAAAGGGTTGTGGAATTGTAGTTATTATTAATATATTATTTATTGCATTCTATTTATTAATGTCCCAATCCCATTATGAACCGTTAGAATTATTATTTTACGGAGTGGCAGCAGTAGTTTCAGGTTTGTTGTCTGGCGCTTTAACGATGGGATTGTTGCCATTCTTTGAATCAGCCTTTGGAATTTTGTCGACAATGAAATTAATCGAATTATCGAATCCAAATCATCCGCTATTGAAAAAAATATTAACCGAAACACCTGGAACGTATCATCATAGCATCATGGTCGCAAATTTAGCGGAAGCCGCTTGTGAAGCTATTGGAGCAGATGGATTGCTTGCTCGAGTAGGAAGTTATTATCATGATATTGGGAAGACGAGACGTCCTGCATTTTTCGTCGAAAACCAAATGTCAGGTATCAATCCACATGACTCGCTGCCACCGGAAAGAAGTGCAGAAATTATTATAGCCCATACAACTGATGGAGCAGAAATCTTACAAAAACATAAAATGCCACAAGAAATTATTGATATTGCACTTCAACATCATGGCACAAGTTCGTTAAAATATTTTTTGCATAAAGCAAAAGAACAAGGCGTAGTAAAAGATGAGTCCATCTTCCACTATCCTGGACCAAAACCTCAAACGAAAGAAATTGCGGTCATTAGCATCGCTGATAGTGTAGAAGCTGCCGCTCGCTCCATGAAGCAACCTAATGCTGACAAAATTCGCAATTTAGTGCAATCAATTATTAAAAATAAATTAGAGGAACAACAATTTGATGAATGCGATATTTCCATTAAGGAGTTAAAAATAATTGAAGAAGTGCTTTGTGAAACACTAAATGGTACATTCCACTCTAGAATTGAGTATCCAAAAGAGGATAAAAATTAGGAGGAACTATGACTTTAACAATTGATTTTTTAGATGAGACAAATAAATTAAGCGATAAACATATCGAACTTGTTGAAAAATTGCTTCAATATGCTGCGAAACTAGAAAATATCAACAATGCAGAAGTTTCTGTTACCTTTGTAACTAATGAAAAGATACATGAAATAAATCGTGAATACCGTGACAAAGACCAGCCGACAGATGTTATTTCCTTCGCTCTAGAAGAAATGGGCGAAGGAGAAATCGAAATTATTGGAGTTGGAGAATTACCTCGTGTTCTAGGTGATATTATTATTTCTGTCGATCGAACGAGGGAACAGGCAGAAGAGTACGGGCATACATTTGAAAGAGAACTTGGTTTTCTTGCCGTACATGGATTTTTGCATTTATTAGGATATGATCATATGACGGAAGAAGACGAAAAAGTAATGTTTTCAAGACAAGAGGAAATTCTCACATCATACGGCTTAGGTCGTGATTTTCATGCGTAAATTTTTTCGTTCTTTCCACTATGCAATTGAAGGAATACGATTTGCAATGAAAGAACGAAATATGCGCATCCATGTTACTTGTGCTGTATTGGTTACGATTGCAGGCTTATGTTCGCAATTAAGTGCAGCGGAATGGCTGGTGTTAATCTTAACGATGGCCCTTGTGATTGCGTTAGAAATGGTGAATACTGCAATAGAAACAGTCGTCAATCTTGTTTCACCAGAATATCATGCTCTTGCAAAAGCAGCGAAGGATGTTGCGGCTGGTGCAGTGCTCATTTCTGCAATCGCAAGCATTTTCATTGGATTGATTATTTTTCTGCCTAAATGGTTTCTCATGTAATAGGAGGCGTATCCGTACATATGGATGTACAAAAGTTAATGAATGAAGCGAAACACGCCCGTGAAAAAGCATATGCTCCTTACTCTAAATTTTCTGTTGGAGCCGCATTATTGACGAAGAGCGGGAAAATTTTTCACGGTTGTAATATTGAAAATGCTAGCTTTAGTATGACAAATTGTGCAGAACGAACTGCAATTTTTAAAGCCGTTTCAGAAGGGGAAACAAAATTTGAGGCAATTGCTGTCATTGCCGATACAAAAAATCCCGTTTCTCCATGCGGTGCATGTAGACAGGTAATGGCTGAATTTTGTTCACCAGAGATGCCTGTTTATTTAGCAAATTTACAAGGAAAAATACAAAAAACAACTGTAAAACAATTATTACCAAGTGCTTTTAATTCGGAGGATATGAAAGATGCATGACAATCATCGTTTTAAATCAGGATTCATTTCAATTATTGGTAGACCAAACGTAGGAAAATCGACATTTTTAAATCGTGTAATTGGCCAAAAAATTGCTATTATGTCGGATAAACCTCAAACAACTCGAAATAAAATACAAGGTGTATTGACGAGAGAAAAAAGCCAAATGGTATTTATTGATACACCAGGAATTCATAAACCGAAGCATAAACTAGGCGAATTTATGGTGAAGGTCTCTAAAAATACACTGCGTGAAGTAGATTTAATTATGTTTATGGTTAATGCAGAAGAAAAGATTGGCAAAGGCGACGAATTCATTATGGAATTGTTAAGTGAAACGAATACTCCGGTGTTTTTAGTGATTAATAAAATAGATAAAATTCATCCAGATGAATTATTAGAAATTATTGATGCTTATAGAGAAAAAATGGATTTTGCAGAAATCATTCCAATCTCTGCATTGGAGGGGAATAATGTAGAACGATTGCTAGAAACAATTGAAAACTACTTACCAGAGGGACCTCAATATTATCCAAGCGATCAAGTTACAGATCATCCAGAGCGCTTTATCATATCAGAACTGATTCGTGAAAAAGTATTACATTTAACGAGAGAAGAAATACCTCATTCTGTAGCGGTTATCATTGATAAAATTCGCAGGGATGAAAAAAATGAAAATCTCATTCACGTGAATGCCACGATTATGGTTGAGCGGGACTCGCAGAAAGGGATTATCATTGGTAAAGGCGGATCTTTGCTAAAAGAAGTCGGAACTCAAGCAAGAAAAGATATTGAAATGCTCCTCGGTTCAAAAGTTTATTTAGAACTTTGGGTAAAGGTTCAAAAGGATTGGCGAAATAAAATCACATACCTAAGAGACTTTGGATATCGAGAAGATGAATATTAAAATGTTTAAGAGTGCGTCTAATTACTTACGACGCACTCTTTATGAATTTTTATTCATCGTCCTTTTATCGAAATCATTATTAAATAAGATTCTAGAATGCCTCAGTGAAAAGGGATGTGCAACAGATGCTAAGTAAATTAGAGGGCATTGTTTTAAAAACAAGAGATTATGGGGAATCAAATAAAATTGTTACACTGATGACAAAAGAAGCTGGAAAAGTTGCAGTGATGGCTAGAGGTGCTAAGAAACCGCGGAGCAGGTTAGCGTCAATATCTCAAACTTTTATGCATGGTATTTTCATTGTACAACGATCTTCGGGTATAGGCACGTTACAGCAAGGTGAGCTTATCAATTCGATGCGACATATTCAAACCGATATATTACGAGCAGCTTATGCTAGTTACATTGTGGAAATGGTAGATCGATTAATAGAAGAGGGAAATCCGCAACCATTTCCTTACGAAGTGTTGAAACAAGCTTTATATGCGATTGAAGATGAGCATGATCCAGAAGCAATCGCATTGTTCGTTGATTGGAAGTTTCTTCCTTATGCAGGGGTAAGGCCTATTTTGCATCAATGTTCATCCTGTGGTGCGGTAGAAGGGGAATTTGCCTTTTCCTTTTCACAAGGAGGATTTCTTTGCCACCGTTGTTTTCATGTTGACCCCTATATTATTCGGCTAAGTCCAACACAATTAAAATTAATTCGCATGTTTTCTACTATTCCAATTGAGAAAATTGGAAAGTTGGAGTTAAAGCGTGAAACGAAACACTTTATCAAGAAAATTGTAACGACGATTTATGAAGAACAAACAGGTATGCGTTTAAAGTCTCGTTCATTTATTGAACAGCTTGAAAAATCAGAAGCTTTGTACTCGTTACAAAAAGACAATAAAGACAAAACAGGCGACAAACTTTAGGCGCCTGTTTTTATTGAAATATATATTGTATTAATATTTCTATCATTATCTTAATTCAGCTAAAATAGGCATTAAATCTTCTTTAAAAGCTTGCCAAAATTTTTCCTCTAGCTCAGGAATTAGGATGTGTTTAACATTTTTCAATTCCAAATACAGCTTTTCAATTTTGTCATCGACAAGTCTCATTCGATGATTGATTTTCTCTCGTTCTTCTTCAATATTTAGAATAATAAAACTATCCATCAAAAGTTTAAGTTGATTATATTTTTTTATTGTACTTTCGTAAGCTTCTTTATGAAACACACCAAGCGATGTAGTAAGATCGATCTGTTTTCGGTGATATTGTGCCGCATGAAAATATTGTTGAATTTTCAAATTTGTATTGAATATTAATTGACTGTTGGAACTATTGGAAGGTACTTCTCGCTTTAATATCGCTGTCACAATATTCTTTAATTGGCTGAAAACGTCGCTAACTTGAAGTTCTTGTTGTTTCTTAAAACTTGTAAATGAACTAAACAGCATATAGCTCCCCCCTAATCCAAAATCCCTTAACTCAATTATACTAGAGGGGGAAAGAATATGTATATTTAATTCAGATAATTCTGATTTTAAAATAATGAACAACATATCATTAGACAAAAGAAAAAAAGCTGTACAATCATGTACAGCTTTCATCATGTAAGCAATATTAGAATTGTAAGTGCTTTTCAATATAAGCTTTTACATCCGCAATTGGCATGCGTACTTGCTCCATTGAATCTCGATGACGCACAGTCACTTGACCGTCTTCTTTTGAATCGAAGTCGTAAGTGATGCAGAATGGTGTTCCAATTTCGTCTTGGCGGCGATAACGTTTACCGATGGATTGAGATTCATCATAATCTACTGGGAAATATTTGCGCAATTCGTTCCAAACTTCAGTTGCTTCCTCTGACAGTTTTTTCGATAGTGGAAGAACTGCCGCTTTAAATGGAGCGATAACCGGATGGAATCTAAGCACTGTGCGTTTGTCTCCATCTTCTAGTTGTTCTTCGTCATATGCATCACATAGGAATGCCAATGTTACACGGTCTGCTCCGACAGATGGTTCGATGCAGTAAGGAACGTAACGCTCATTTGTAACTGGATCGATGTAAGTGAAATCTTCGTTTGAATATTGCATATGTTGCTTCAAGTCATAATCTGTGCGGTCTGCAATACCCCAAAGTTCGCCCCAACCGAATGGGAATTTATATTCGATATCTGTTGTAGCTTTCGAATAGTGGGATAATTCTTCTTCGGAATGATCGCGAAGGCGAATGTTTTCTTCGCTCATGCCCAAACTTAACAACCAGTTTTTACAAAATTCTTTCCAGTAATTTTGCCATTCTAAATCTTCACCAGGTTTACAGAAGAACTCCAACTCCATTTGTTCGAATTCACGCGTACGGAATGTAAAGTTACCAGGCGTAATTTCGTTTCGGAAAGATTTACCAATTTGTGCAATACCAAATGGAAGTTTTTTGCGCATAGAACGTTGAACGTTTTTGAAGTTAACAAAAATACCTTGAGCCGTTTCTGGTCTTAAATAAATTTCGTTAGAAGAGCTTTCTGTAACACCTTGGAATGTTTTAAACATTAAGTTAAATTGGCGAATTTCAGTGAAATCTTGTGCACCACAATCAGGGCAGGAAACATCATATTGCTTCATGATTTCTGCCATTTTTTCAAATGATAAGCCGTCAACGATAATTTCATCACCTTTTTGTAGAGCTGCTTCTTCTATTAACTTATCAGCTCGATGTCTTGCTTTACATTGTTTACAATCAATCATTGGGTCATTGAAGTTTCCAACATGTCCTGATGCTTCCCAAGTGCGTGGATTCATTAAAATTGCTGCATCAAGTCCAACGTTGTAAGGTGACTCTTGAACAAATTTTTGCCACCATGCTTTTTTAATATTATTTTTCAGTTCCACACCAAGAGGACCATAATCCCATGTATTAGCAAGTCCCCCGTATATTTCAGAACCTGGAAATACAAATCCACGTTGTTTTGATAAATTCACAATAGTTTCCATTGATTGAACAGCCATTTTTGTTCCTCCTATTTAATTTTATTTTTCATAATAATAATAGAAAAGCACCCGTCTCCGGGCCATAAGCCCGGGGACGAGTGCTGGAATACATAATTACACCCGCGGTTCCACCCCGATTGATTGCATTTCATTCATAGAATTGCAATCCTCTTTTTTTCATCATGGCTCGAGGCTGCCGTTTCTCTTTTCGTGTAGGCTTTCACCATCCCTACTCGCTGTTTGTTGAAAAGATACTTATAGTCCTGTCATTGCCAAAATATTTGAATATAGTAATTTTTTTAATTAGTTGTGACATTATTTTATCATGTAGGACTTTTCTTAGCAATTATAAAGAAAATAGTATATAATATTTAAGAAAAGTATAACACTAATTGAGGCGGTGAGTCCAATAGAACTCAATCAACGTCAAGATAAAATTCTGCAAATTGTTAAAGAGAAGGGTCCAATAACAGGGGAGAAAATTGCTGAACAATTAAACTTGACTCGAGCAACCCTTCGACCAGATTTAGCAATTTTAACAATGGCAGGGTTTCTAGATGCCAGACCTAGAGTCGGGTATTTTTATTCTGGCAAAAAAACGATGGCTTCTGTAACAGAGTCAATGATGAATTTAAAAGTTAAAGATTTCCAATCTATGCCAGTTGTTGTATCTGAGAATATGACAGCTTATGATGCTATTTGTCAAATGTTCTTGGAAGATGTTGGAACCTTGTTTGTGGTGGATGATCGATCCCGTTTGCAAGGTGTGCTTTCAAGAAAAGATTTACTTCGCACAAGTATTGGAACTCAAGCTATAACAAAGATTCCCGTTCATATTATTATGACGAGAATGCCGAATATTGTGTATTGTCATAAGAATGATTCACTCATTCATGCTGCTAAAAAATTGATCGAGCGACAAGTTGACTCATTGCCAGTTGTAGAAGAGAAAGAAGATGGGTTAGAAATTGTCGGTCGTATAACCAAAACCAATATTACAAAAGCTTTTATTTCATTAGCTGAGACGAATGATTTGTAAGAGGTGCTAATTTGAAAAACTTAAAAATCTTTGTCGTATCTGATTCTGTCGGAGAAACTGGAGAACAAGTGGTTAAAGCAGCTGCTACACAATTTAGACCAAATTTTGATGGCATCATTATCCGAAGATTCCCACATATCTCAAATGATGACCATATAAAAAACATTGTAGAAATTGCGGCTATGCAAGGTGCAATTATAGTGTATACATTAGTAGAAAAACAAAAACGTCAGTTAATGTATAATTTATGTCAACAAAATAACATTGATTGCATTGATTTATTAGGTCCTATTATTCATTTATTTAGTAATAGACTTGAAGAATTTCCGTTAGAAGAACCTGGAATAGTTCATAAGTTAGACGATGACTATTTTCAAAAAGTAGAAGCGATCGAATTTGCCGTAAAATATGATGATGGTCGAGATCCGAGAGGAATATTATTGAGTGATGTGGTGTTAATTGGCGTATCCAGAACTTCAAAAACTCCACTATCACAATATTTGGCTCATAAAAGATACAAGGTAGCCAATGTTCCAATTGTTCCAGAAGTCGAACCGCCTGAAGAATTATTTCAAGTAGATCCAAGAAAATGTTTTGGTTTAGTGATTTCTCCTGAAAAACTAAACGTCATCCGTAAACAAAGGTTAATTGCATTGGGTCTAAGTGATGATGCGATTTATGCAAAAAGAGATCGCATTGAACGGGAAATTGCGCATTTTTATAAAGTGGTAGAAAAATTAGGTTGTCAAGTCATCGATGTTACAAATAAAGCTGTTGAAGAAACAGCGAATGACATCATTGAGCGACTAGAGCGTTTAAAAAAATAAGATAATTATTTACACCTCCAGATTATCGAGGAGGTTTTTTTTCATTTTTTTATAAATAAGTATAGAAAAATCATAAAGAATGTTTTATAATAATAAAATTGTGGTAAAATATTTCTAACAAATAAATATTATAAAAAGTGAAGTTTTTTTGTCGCATTTTAAAGGAATTTTTAATTTTTTATCGAATTGTGTTATTTAGCAACAAAGTTGGTGATGGAATGATAGGCAAAATTCCTGAAGAATTAATTGAAAAAATCCGAACAGAATCGGATATCGTTGATGTAATCAGCGAATATATTCAGTTAACAAAAAGAGGGCGAAATTGGTTTGGATTATGTCCTTTCCACGGTGAAAATACACCTTCTTTTTCTGTTTCTGAAGACAAACAAATATTCCATTGCTTTGGTTGTGGTGCAGGGGGAAATGTTATAACCTTTGTCATGGATATCGAAAATGTATCCTTTCCTGAAGCGGTTTCTAAATTAGGGGAGCGCATCGGCATACATATTGATATCCAAAATCAAAGTATGGACAAAAATTTTCGCCGATATTCACCAAAAGAAGAAAATATGATAAATGCCCATCAATTTGTTGCTGAATTTTATCATCATTTATTGATGAACACAGAAGAAGGCGAAAAAGCAGTAAATTATTTATTAAAAAGAGGATTTACAAGGGAAGATATCGAATCCAATGGTATAGGATACTCATTGCCAGTATGGGATTCAGTGACTGTATTACTAGAGCGAAAAGGTTTTTCGTTAGATGAAATGGTTGAATGTGGACTCATCATCCAAAAGGAAAATGACCATACTTACTTTGATCGCTTTCGAGGACGTATTATGTTTCCAATTCGCAACGAATTTGGAAAGGTCATTGGTTTTTCTGGTCGAATTCTTGAGGCAAATGAATCAGAAGCGAAATATTTAAATAGTCCAGAATCCCCGATTTTTCGAAAAAGTGAAGTTCTTTTTAATTTGGACAAGGCTAGAGCTTCAATTCGTAAAAAACGTCAAGTTATATTAATGGAAGGATTTATGGACGTGCTTGCTGCACAAAAAGCAGGTATAGACAACGCTGTGGCAACGATGGGCACTTCCTTAACAAAAGAGCATATCACAAGGCTAAAACGCTTAGTTCGAAACGTAGTGGTTTGTTATGACGGTGATTATGCAGGTTGGGAAGCAGCAAAACGGGCCGCAGAAATGATTTACAACGAACAAATGGATGTTGAAGTTGTCGTACTACCCGATCAATTAGATCCTGACGAATACATTCGGAAGTATGGTTCAGAGTCCTTTGCACAGATGATTGAAAAACCACATGCATACATGGCTTTTATGATGATGTATGCACGTCGCAATAAAAATTTTCAATTTGAAAATGATATTTTGCAATATATTCAAGAAGTGCTTGAGCATCTTGTTGGAAAATCATCGCCTATCGAACGAGAACTTTATATTAAAGAACTATCGAAAGAAACAAAAATATCGGAAGAAGCTATTTATGCACAATTCAGAAAATTAGATGCTGACTTTTCTAAAAATTATAAACGAGCTGAACAAAAAAATACAATATTTAGTGGCCAAATTCATTCCAAAAATTTAAATGCGACTGAACGTGCTGAAAGATTACTCCTTTCACATATGTTGTTTGATATGGAACTAGTGAAAAATATTTTACACAGTGATGATTCGCAACCATTTATTCATGATGAGTATATGGCAGTGTTTGTTCGCTTAATCGGCTTTTACGAAGAGCATGGTACTGCGGATTATCAAAGGTTTTTAGAAATTTTGGATGATGCAGAACTTCGAAAAATTGTTATGGAAGCTGCGTTAATAGAGCGCGATCCAGAATTTAAAGAGGCTGAGATTGAAGATTGTTTAAAACAACTAAAAAAACATCGCATAAAGCTTGAAATAGAAAAACTCATGCACGATTCCCAAGAAGCTGAAAGAATGCATGAATATAAAAAAGCTTTAGAACTCGTCCAACGAATGATTGAACTGAAAAAAACATTATCTGCGATTTGAGTGATATTGGTTGTTATAAGGAGGAAGGTTTATGGCGGACAATATGTCAGAACGTTCAAGAGAAATTTTGGAAAAAAACTTGGAAGAAGCGAAAAATTTTCTTCGACAAAAAGCAAAAAATGATGGTATATCCATGGATGATATTTCAAAAAAATTAGATCCATTTGAATTGGAACCTGAGGAAATTTTTCATTTTGCTGAAGAATTAGAAAGCCAATATGATATTCGTGTGGAAGGAAAAGAAGAGTTTGAAGAAGAAGCACTTGCGAAACAGGAAGCAAGTGAAGAAGAATTTGATTTGAATGATTTAAGCGTTCCTCCTGGTGTAAAAATCAATGACCCTGTCAGAATGTATTTGAAAGAAATCGGGCGTGTAGATTTATTAACTGCTGAAGAAGAAATTGAACTTGCAGAACGTATTGAGCAAGGTGATGAGGAAGCTCGTAAACGACTTGCGGAAGCAAACTTAAGATTAGTTGTTTCGATTGCTAAACGCTATGTGGGTCGTGGAATGCTTTTCTTAGATTTAATTCAAGAAGGAAATATGGGATTAATTAAAGCAGTAGAAAAATTCGACCATCGAAAAGGATTTAAATTTTCTACGTATGCCACTTGGTGGATTCGTCAAGCTATTACGCGAGCAATTGCGGACCAAGCAAGAACGATTCGTATACCAGTTCACATGGTGGAGACGATTAATAAATTAGTCCGCGTCCAACGTCAATTATTGCAGGATTTAGGGCGTGAACCAACGCCAGAAGAAATCGCAGAGGAAATGGACTTAACGCCTGAAAAAGTTCGTGAAATATTAAAAATTGCCCAAGAACCGGTTTCATTAGAAACACCAATTGGTGAGGAAGATGATTCACATTTAGGCGATTTCATCGAAGACCATGAAGCGCAATCTCCTGCTGACCATGCAGCATACGAACTGTTAAAAGAACAGCTTGAAGACGTTTTAGATACATTAACAGATCGAGAAGAAAATGTGCTTCGTCTTCGTTTCGGTTTAGATGACGGTCGTACACGCACTCTTGAAGAAGTAGGAAAAGTATTCGGGGTGACTCGTGAACGTATTCGCCAAATTGAGGCAAAAGCACTAAGAAAGCTACGTCATCCATCTCGTAGTAAGCGACTAAAAGATTTTCTTGAGTAACATCATTCTGAGAAATGTAAAGGTACCTAATTTTAGGTACCTTTTTTATTATTGAAATTATAAAAAATTTTCTTTGATAATACTTTGTACGGATGTCGAAATATAGAAAATACTATACAATAATACATAAATAAACAAATTTGGTGAATGTTTATGGATAATCCGAAAAAACAAATCATAATCAATGAAATCTTATTTTGGAAGCAAAATAAGTTATTACCAGAACATTACTGCGACTTTTTAATGACACTTTATACTGAAGGTGAAGACATTCAACTTCAAAATCATATTAGTATTAAAAAATCAATTAAAATGAAAGAAAAACGTAAAAAAACAACTATTTCTTTATTAATAATGGCGATAACAGCAGCACTCTTAATACTCCTTTTCCTTATGACAGCATATTTTTATATCGCTGCTTTCATAGTCGGAATAATAGCAATACTTTTTCTTGTATATTCATACAAATTTGCAAAGAAGCATGATTTGATTGCTCCCATTTTACAAGTAGCTGCGGCGCTATTAATTTTTGGAATTTCAGTAAAAGTTAGTTTAGTATATTTCGAAAATAATAATGTTGTACTTTATTCTTTATTAGTAGCTAATTGTTTTATGTGGACGATTACAGGTATTAAATTAAAACTATTATATTTCACAATTTCTGGTGTATTAGGATTCATTATCATTATTGCATATCAATTGTTTTTCCTATAATTCGATCGAAAAGTAGTTTTTCATTTCGTTTTTTAAATATAATTTTTTGTTGAAAGGAAATAATAAAGACAATTGATAGAAAAAATGATGAATATATAATTATTCAATCGGAAATTTATTCTTTGGCTAAATTGTGAAAAAATGTCGAAATTGTTACATTCCTTGTAAAAGTTATGGTTTAGGTCTTTTCGTTTTAAGAAATATGAAGTACAATAATTGTTGTTGACTATATTCTATATTTATAGCATTGATGATTCTACAAGGGAGGTAAAGACATGAAAAATAATCCGATCGTTCCTTATATCCTCATTATGGCATTCGGTATCGCACTTATCTTCTTTATGTCATTAGATGGAGTTGGAAAACAAGCTGAATTAGCTGAAGGTGAACATGGAACAACTGAAGAAGGTGCAGGAGGAGATGAAGCACTAGTTCAAGCTTGTATTGGTTGCCACGGCGGCGACTTAAAAGGTGGTATGGGACCTTCATTAGTTGGACTTGATGCAGATCATATCGTTGACGTTTTAGAAAACGGTATTGAAGGAACTCCAATGACTCCAGGTCTTAAAACTGGTGACGAAGCTCGCGCGATTGCTGAGTACATCAGTTCATTAGAATAAAAAAATAAATCCTTAGTTGCAAAAGGCGACTAAGGGTTTATTTTTTTATATAATGAGAGTTAGAATTTTACAATAAAGGCGGGTACTACATGAATGCACAAAATCTTTCCAAACGACTAGAAAAAGTTGCTTCTTTTGTGCCAAAAGGGGCAATTGTTGCAGATATTGGTTCAGATCATGCCTATCTACCATGTTACTTAGTCCATAAAGGAATCATACAAAAAGCTGTTGCAGGAGAAGTAGTGAAAGGACCCTATCAGTCAGCGTTAAAGAAAGTAAAAGAAGAAGGGTTAGAAAATCAAATTACTGTTCGACTTGCTGACGGATTAGAAGCAATTGAGAGCAGCGATCATGTTGATACAATCACGATTGCAGGAATGGGTGGTTCCTTAATCGTCTCTATTTTAGAAAAAAATCCTGAAAAACTCGAAACCGTTAATCGCCTCATCTTACAACCAAATATTCATGCACGCGTCATTCGACAATGGGCTTTAGAAAACAAGTGGAAGATTATTGAAGAAGCTATAGTCGAGGAAGATCAAAAAATTTATGAAATCATCGTATTAGAACGAGGGAACATGGAATTGACTGAAGCAGAAATTTTGATGGGGAACATATTAATTCAAGAAAAATCAGAGGTATTTCTAAAAAAATGGTCGAATGAAGTAAACCATTGGAAAAAAGTACTTAAATCATTAGAATATGCGGAGCCGACTCCTGAAATCGTTGGAAAACGTCAAGAATTGCTTCATCAAATAGCACTAGTTGAGGAGGTAATCCATTGATGAAACAAGCTAATGGAAACGAAATCATTCAACTTTTTGAGAGCTGGTCACCGAAAAAACTTGCTTGTATGGAAAATGATCCGATTGGACTCGCAATAGGCACTTTAAATAAAGTAGTTACGAAAGTGCTTGTTACTCTTGATGTCAATCAAGAAGTTGCAGATGAAGCAATAGAGAAAGGGTGCCAATTAATTATTGCACACCATCCACCTATTTTCCGGAAATTGTCGAATTTAAGAACAGATACACCGAGCGGAAGACTATATGAAAAGCTATTGAAAAATGATATTGCTGTTTATGCAGCTCATACGAATCTAGATGTTGCTGAAGGCGGCGTCAACGATTTGCTGGCTGATGCTTTACAATTACAAAATCGTGAAATTTTAGAAAAAACGTATTCAGAACATTTAATGAAGTTAGCAGTGTTCGTGCCTGATGAGCATGCGGATGAACTTCGATATGTCCTAGCAAAAGCAGGTGCCGGGAAGATAGGGAATTATGATTCTTGCAGTTATTCAACGGATGGAAAAGGGCGTTTTCGTCCATTAGAAGGTGCTAATCCATATATCGGTGATGTTGGAGAGATCGAAGTAACCGATGAAGAAAAAATAGAAGTAGTATTTCCAACATCAATGAAAAACCGAATATTAAAAGCAATGTTAAATGCACATCCATATGAAGAACCAGCATATGATCTTTATACTCTAGCTCAAGAAACGAATGAATACGGTATTGGACGCATCGGAATGTTGAAGGAACCTATGAGTTTGCGACAATTTGCTGATTATGTAAAAAAAAGACTACAAGTTCCAATGGTTCGTATAGTAGGGAATGAAAACAGTACAGTTTCAAAAGTTGCTGTACTTGGAGGAGATGGAAATAAATATATCCATATTGCAAAAAGAGCTGGTGCGGATGTATTTGTAACAGGAGACATGTATTTCCATGTTGCTCAAGAAGCACAAGCGATAGGACTAAATATTGTGGACCCCGGCCATCATGTTGAAAAAGTGATGATAAAAGGCGTTAAAGAAAAAATGACAAGCCTGTGTCAAGAGAATAAGCTTGATGTAGAATTTATTGAATCAGAAGTAAATACAGAACCATTTATTTTTATATAGGAAATTAAAAGTTACGTGAGCGAATGAGAAAACAATTTGTTTTTCATTCGCTCAATTTTTTATTTGAGTACAGAAAACAGGCGAGAAAAATTCGTATACGAAAGGTCCGATAATAGTCAAATATGTGACAATAATTGCCAATCTCCAATGGATAATAGTCACACTTGTGAACATAATAGCCAAATGGATAAAAAGAACTTTTGAAAAATAAGATAATAGTCAAATTCGTTACAATAATAGCCAATCATGAAAAATAATAGTCATTCCTGTCATTTTAATAGCCAATCTAAAAAAAATAACCTCTGAAAAGTAAGATAATAGCCAAAACTTAACAGTTATTAGTCAAACTACTAAATATAATAGTCAAATTTTGAAAATTAATTGCCAAATTCTAAGACATGAATTTTACCAACTTTTCAGCATAGCCTACTACCTGTTGCTGTACCTTTCAAAATGCATTTGCATATGATAGCTTTTAGAAAGCTTACGTCATTTGGAATAAACAGAAAGGAGATTTCTATGCGTCCACATCACTTTCCAAACCAAATGCCTCCAGGAAGACCTAATTTTTATGCACCAAGACCTCCTCAATACGGCTTTAGACCCGGACCATATCCGCCACCAATGCCACCTGGTTTTCAACCACCAAAAGGAACAGCGAGATTGGACTCCATTTTAGAAACAGCTAATCGATTTTTAGCGACAGCACAAAGTTTCCAACCTTATATCCAACAAGCAGCGCCGATGCTTCGGAATTTGCCTGCACTATGGAAATTATATAAAGGGTTTCAAGGGCTTCCAACTCAAACTCAAGGGAAACAATCAAATGAGGAAGGAAAAAGACAAATATCACCGTCAAATCATTCAAGACAAGAAAGAAGAAATGAAAGAAATCTAAGACAAGAAGAAATTAGTAGACCGTCAATTCCAAAAATCTATCAACCGCCGTTCGATCATTTTGAATAGAAACTTTGTAATAACACCATAGCTCCGTTATAATAAAGTTATGTACCAACAAAAGGAGTTGTCATGATGGAAGTCATTAAAATAAATCCTCGAGGCTATTGCTATGGTGTAGTTGATGCAATGGTTATTGCAAGAAATGCTTCATTAGATAAATCATTGCCAAGACCAATCTACATTTTAGGAATGATTGTTCATAATAAACATGTAACGGATGCTTTTGAAAAAGAGGGGATTATCACTCTTGACGGAAGCAATCGAAAAGAAATCATTGAAAAAGTGGATAAAGGGACTGTTATTTTCACTGCTCATGGAGTATCACCTGAAATAAGAGAAATTGCGAAAAGAAAAGGACTTGTAGCAATTGACGCTACATGCCCAGACGTAACAGTCACTCATGAATTAATCCGTGAAAAGTCTAAGCAAGGATATGACATTATTTATATAGGGAAAAAGAATCACCCAGAGCCTGAAGGAGCAATTGGAGTTGCACCGAACCACGTTCATTTAGTTGAAAATAAACTAGATATTGACAATCTAAATTTACAAAATGATAAATTGCTAGTGACAAATCAAACAACTATGAGCCAATGGGATGTTAAGGATTTAATGGATTACATTAAAGAAAAATATCCCCATGTGGAAGAGCATAAAGAGATTTGCATGGCTACTCAAGTACGACAAGAAGCGGTAGCAAATCAAGCAGGAGAAGCGGATTTACTTATTGTAGTAGGAGATCCTCGTTCCAACAATTCAAATCGTTTAACTCAAGTTTCTGAAGAAATTGCAGGTACCCCAGCCTACCGCATTGCTGATATATCAGAGTTAAAAATCGAGTGGTTGATGGATATTGAAAAAGTTGCTGTTACAGCAGGTGCTTCGACACCAACTCCTATTGTGAAGGAAGTCATATCATTTTTAGAGAAGTTTGATAAAAATGATCCATCTACTCATGAAATAAAGCGTACTGTGACACTGGATAAAATACTTCCAAAAATTAAAGAACCAAAACCTGTTAACGTTATTCTTCCTAATGAGTAAAAGGGGCTGTTCAGAAAGTCGAACACTTTCTGAACAGTCTTACTTCTTATAGTAAACTTCTCTTAAAAACTTTGCTCCTGCGGTGGTCACATCAAACGTGCCTCCTCGTCGCAATTTATCTGCGGCGAAAGCGATCGCGACAGCCGCAATTTATCTGCGGCGAAAGCGATCGCGACAGCCGCAAAGGGGGCGTCTCAAAATAACTTTTCAGACTTCCCCTTTTTCATTTTATCGCTAGTTTTATAAGCCGAAGGGGAAAAATGAATAATCTATCATATAATAATTATCGTTTAAGTAGAATGTTAAGAATTATGTAAGATTTAAGTGAAATGAGTGCGAATAATTGAAAGTTTACTTAACTTTTTATACAGGATTGACAACTTGTATGTGTGAAAGATTGCAGTATATAGTATTTGACTTTCCATCTTTCATTTCAATGAATCGTCCCTCTACATGATTAATTTTTCCGATATGAGAAAAATCTTTGCCTAAATTTAAAATAACCAGTTGACCTTTTAATTCGGCAATTTGTTCAGCAAATTGCTTTTTAAATGTTGGAAACTTATTTTTCGATAAGGATAAGAATTCGGTTTCACTGATGCCGTAAGGAAGATCATTTTTAATATGAGGTATTATCCATTTTAAATGTTTATTTGGAATGTACATAGTGTTATAAATGGGTGACTGAAATACAAAATAGTCATCCATTACAGACGTAATGACGCCATGTAGTGCTTCATTTCTTGTCACCATTAATTCTACGTGCAGTCCTTTTGCCATGGAAAGAATATTGAATAACGTCAAATCTTGATTGACTTTTGTAATAAATTGCGGTATTTCTGAAGGGGATTGAATATTATTTTCATTATCAATATCCCTTTCCAAAGTATATATATGGTCAGTTGGCAAATATACAAATTGATTATTTACGTGGATCACGAAAATTTCATCACTTGAATCAATTAAGGAGCCGTTAAATATTTTCCCGCCCATGATTTCAATGAAAACAACTTCATTATTTAAATGATGCATATGGTGCCCCTCCTATCTATTTACAATCAAGAACAAAAGTATTACTTTATGATATTTTTTTATTATTATTAATATTCCATTTTAATTAAACAATCGGTACATATTTCAACAATGAAAAAATTATGTATTATTATTTGCTTCCATTTGTTAGACAAAAAGTTTAATTGTTCCTATTTAATAATCGCTGTTGAAAGCATGATGAACGAAAGTTGTTTATTGTTCTTTAGAAAGCGTATTTGGTACAATAATATTCATGTTAGGAGGTACGAAAAATGTCGAACTTTACAGATTTTCAATTCAAACCATTTATTATGGATGCTATTCAAAAGCTCGGCTTTAAAGAACCAACTCCCATCCAAAAAGAGATGATTCCGTTAATATTGCAAGGGAAGAGTGCGATTGGACAAGCCCATACAGGGACAGGCAAAACCCATGCGTTTTTATTACCGATCGTTCAAAGAATAGATGTAGAGAATACAGAAGTCCAAGCAGTAATTACTTCACCAACAAGGGAATTAGCGACTCAAATTTTTGAACATCTAAAGCAATTGATAGAAGGCACTGAAATTTCCGCAAAATTATTAATTGGGGGTACGGACAAGCAGCGAACAATTGAAAAATTAAAAAATCAACCGCAAATCGTTGTAGGAACACCTGGGAGAATTCATGATTTAGTAAAGGAAAATGTTTTACTAGTTCACAAAGCATCTATTTTAGTAGTAGATGAAGCGGATTTAGCCTTCGATATGGGATTCATTGAAGAAATAGATGGATTTGCAGCTCGAATGCCTGAAGATTTAGAAATGTATGTGTTCTCTGCTACAATCCCTGTTAAATTGCAACCATTCCTCAAAAAATATATGGAATCCCCAGTACACATTCAAATGAACGATCGAAAACCGGTGGCGGAAGGAATCGAATTTTTCCTTGTACCGATTCGCTCTAAATCTCGTACGACTCGACTACTAGAAGTTTGTGAGGCGATTAATCCATTTTTATGTGTCATCTTCTGCAATACGCGAAAAACTGCTGAGGAAGTTGCAGACTTTTTAGCGGAAAATGGCATACGTACAGGACAAATACATGGTGATTTAACGCCTAGAGAGCGTAAAAAGATGATGAAGCAAATTCGAGATTTAGAGTATCAATATATCGTAGCGACAGATTTAGCTGCTCGAGGTATTGATATACAAGGTGTTTCTCATGTTATTAATTATGAAATACCTGAGGATTTAGAATTTTTCATCCATCGTGTAGGTAGAACAGCGCGTGCTGGACTTCAAGGTACAGCGATTACCTTATATGGACCGGACGATGAAAATGATTTAGCCCGAATTGAAAAAATGGGTATTCCATTCCAACAGAAAGATGTTAAAAACGGTGAATGGATTGAGTTAAAAGAACGGCACGCTCGAAAAAAACGAGTGAAACAGGAAAACGAGTTAGACCAACTCGCTAAAGCATTAGTGCGCAAACCGAAAAAAGTAAAGCCGGGCTATAAAAAGGCAATGAAAATGAAAATGGAACAGATTAAGAAGAGAGAAAGAAGAAAAAGAAATCGCTAGAAATGAGGGGAAGAGAATGTTAATTGGATCGCACGTATCCATGAGCGGCAAGAAGATGTTACTTGCTGCTAGTGAGGAAGCTGTATCATATGGATCCACGACCTTTATGATTTATACGGGGGCACCCCAAAACACAAGAAGAAAAGCTATTGAAGATTTAAATATTGAAGCAGGATTAAAGCATATGAAAGAACACGGTATCTCAAATATTGTTGTCCACGCACCGTACATCATTAACATTGCAAATACTGTAAAACCTGAAGTGTTTGCTTTAGGGGTGGAATTTTTGCAAAAAGAAATTGAGCGCACAGAAGCGATCGGTGCAACACAAATTGTTTTACATCCGGGTTCCCATGTAGGAGCAGGGGAAGAAAAGGGGATTAAAAAAATTATTGAAGGATTAAATGAAGTGTTGTCAGTCGATTCTCCTGTTCAAATTGCATTAGAAACAATGGCTGGAAAAGGATCAGAATGTGGCAAAAACTTTGAAGAAATTGCGATGATTATCGACGGGGTTACGAATAATGAGCGACTCTCCGTATGTTTTGATACATGCCATACTCATGATGCAGGCTATAATATTGTAGAAGATTTTGATGGTGTTCTAGAACAATTCGATAAAATCATTGGTCTAGACCGCATTAAAGTGGTTCATATAAATGATAGTAAAAATGAGAGAGGGGCAAGAAAAGACCGCCACGAAAATATTGGATTTGGCCATATCGGCTTTGATGTATTAAATTACATAGTACATCACGAAGCATTTAAAGAAATCCCAAAAATACTTGAAACACCTTGGGTAGGTACAGATTCAAAAAATAAAAAGCCACCATATAAAGAAGAAATTGAAATGTTTAAAACAAGTACATTTCAACCGGAATGGATTAAAGCATTACGCAACTAGGGACTGAAATAAGTCCCTTTTTTTAATGAAGGAAATTTTAAGTGAAGGTGACGATAAAAGAAGGCGTATACGAGCATAATAGAATATAAAAGAATGGTTCAAGGTGGCTGCCATGATGAAAAAACAGTGTGTATTATGTATTGTTATCGTGTTTTTCTTTTTCCAATATCTTCATCCAAGTCAAGCGATGTCACTCCATGAAAAAATACCAAACCATTTAGGTACAAAGGATATCAGCGTGTCCATTCGCGATCTAGAAACTGGAGAGCTATTATATACGAAAAATGGGGATATTGGAATGAAACCCGCGTCCACATTAAAATTGCTTACTTCAGCTAGTGCATTACATGTATTGGGACAACAGCATCAATTTGCAACAGAAGTTTATATTGATGGGAAAGTAAACAACGGGGAACTTCAAGGTAATCTTTATGTAAAAGGAAAAGGTGATCCTACTTTTCAAAAGAAACATTTTTTTCAAATTGCAGATATATTAAAGTTGTTAGGAATTTATTCGGTAAGAGGCAATTTATATGGCGATGATTTTTATTTTAATGGTGAAGCACTCTCTCCTGGCGTTTCAAAAGAAGATGAAAGTTTTTATTACGCATCAAGAATAAGCGCATTAACGATGTCACCGGATGGAGATTACGATGCAGGAACGCTCATTGTTCATGTAATCCCTACTTCCATTGGAAATAAACCAATCATACAAACGGAACCGAATGATAGTGGGATGATTTTATTGAACTACGCAATGACGGTTCCTTCGAATAACAAAAATACTATCGAAATCATTCGTAAATATCATTCAAATGAGGTAGTAATTTCAGGAAATATTCCGTTAGGGGCATCTCATAAAGATTGGGTGACATTATATGACCCAACGCTCAACACGCTCGAGGCTCTCAAAATCACGTTGGAGGAAGAAGGGATTGCATTTTATGAAACATCTGTTGTTCGAAAATCTGTACCTAAAAATGCAACGTTGATTTATAGAAAACAATCCCCCCCTCTGAAATATATCAACCATACATTCTTGAAATTAAGCAATAATAGCATTGCGGATATTTTAGTAAAGACAATGGGACAAAAAGTATATGGAAATGGAAATTTTGAAAATGGATTAAAGGTCATTCAACAATATGGCAAAGATTTAGGATTAAAAATGGAACAGTGGAAGTTTGAAGATGGTTCAGGAATTTCACATTATAACCGTACAACTGCTAATGAGTTAACGAACTTATTAGTAAAAGTTCAAGAAGAACCTTTTTTCCCGATCTTTTTTAGCAGTTTGCCTGTGGGAGGAGACACGAATCGACAAATCGGGGGATCGTTAAGAGAAAGATATTTAGGTGAACATTTGAAAAATCGAGTATTTGCCAAAACTGGCCACATTACTGGTGTATATACGTTAGCAGGATATGTAAAGGCTAATAGTGGGAAAATGTATGCATTTGCAATCATGACGCAATATCAAACAACTAACAAAATAAAAGACATTGACAAAGTTGTGGAATCGATTATTGAACAATACTAAACAAACATTTAAGAAAAAATAGGCTGTCTAGGAAGGAAAAACTTTCTAAACAGCCTACATTCGTTCACGATTGCCATTAGTATCTTTTTTGAACTAACTCATCGTTTTTTAAGTGCTTCTTGAGGGAAATTTAATTTCTTAAATCATCAAGCATTTTTTTATATTTTTTATACTTCTTAGAACCTAAAATCTGCTCGGCTTGTTTTAACACATTCTCAGGAATGCCTGTAATAAGCCAGGTGATGTTTGCTTGTTGGGCTAGTGGACGAAGCTGTTGGATTTCCTCAATCGTTAAATCCACACCATATTGTTTCGCCAATTTCCGAATTTCTTTATCGGATTTCGAAATTAGGGATTCCCAAAATTCAATCGCATTCATAACATCATCCTTTCCGTTCATCAAGCAAGAAACCTTTACAAAGAAAATTAAATCCCTTATACTAACAAAATGTAAATCGTAATGATTATGAATTAGAAAGAAGAGAAATGATGAAAAAAACTTTTGTGGAATTACAGAATGTTTCATTTAAATATAATTCGAGACTTGTATTAGATGATATTTCTTTTAATGTGAATGAAGGGGATTTTTTAGCGATTGTCGGACCGAATGGTTCTGGTAAATCTACTTTACTGAAAATCATTTTAGGATTATTGAAACCTAAAGGTGAAATAAAACTTTTTGGTGAACCATTCACTTCATTCCAACACCGTGAATGGATTGGATATGTTTCGCAAAAATCAAATGCCTTCAATTCTGCCTTTCCTGCAACGGTGAAAGAAGTTGTGCAAAGCGGATTAACGAAAAAAGTTGGTTTATTTAAAAAACTCCCAAAAGATACGATTAAAAGAGTAAATGATGCGTTAAGCGCTGTAGGAATGGATAAATTTATCAATCGTAATATCGGAGAATTATCCGGTGGCCAACAACAAAGAGTATTCATTGCTAGAGCATTAATTTCTGAACCAAAATTACTCGTATTAGATGAACCAACTGTTGGAATTGATATGAAAAACGTACAATCATTTTATGATATGTTAGGTGAATTAAATAAGAAACATAATTTAACCATTATTTTAGTGACGCACGACATTGAAACACCCTCCAATCAAATCAGCCATGTTGCTTTTTTAAATGGGAGAATTCTATTTTACGGAGACATCGAACAATACAATCAAATTTCAAAAGAACAAATTTATAAGTGGTACGGTCATTCCGTACGGGCGATGTAAGGAGAGAGGGCTATGATCGAAGCATTACTCAACTATGAATTTTTACAAAATGCCTTCATCTCTGGAATTATAATTGGTTTCATAGCTCCATTACTTGGAGTATTTATAGTTGTTCGTAGAATGTCTTTAATTGCCGACGCACTGTCCCACGTAACATTAGCCGGAATCACAGGAGGGTTATTTTTAAGTCAAAATATCGCTGCTTTCTTTTTTATTCATCCTATTTATTTTGGAATTGCGGCTAGTGTACTTGGTTCCATTTTGATTGAACGGTTAAGGGCTATATATAAACATTATGAGGAATTAGCCATTCCAATCATTATGTCTTGTGGAATTGGATTAAGTGCTATATTTATTTCTTTAGCAAAAGGTTTTAGTACCGATGTGATGGGGTATCTTTTTGGTACTGTTTCTGCTGTTTCAAGGCAAGATTTATTTGTTGTGATTACGATTGCGATTATTGTAATCCTATTTTTAGCTTTATTTTTTAAAGAGTTATTTGTCTTATCCTTTGATGAAGAATATGCGAATGCATCAGGGCTTCCATCAAAAATGATTCACCTATTATTTATGCTCGTTGTTGCATTGACGATTGCTGCTAGTATGAGGATTGTAGGAATATTGCTCGTTTCATCATTAATTACGTTGCCAGTTGCCAGCGCCATGCGATTGTCGAAAGGCTTTAAGGCGACGATAATATATTCTGTTTTATTTGGCGAATTAGCGGTTATTATTGGTTTAATATTGGCGTTTTACTTAAATCTTGCACCAGGTGGAACAATTGTCATAACATCGATCATCATTTTAGTGGTAGTAATCTTATTCAAGAAATGGTTTAAATTTGATTAGAAGGGAGTCACAGCTGTGAATCGGACACGAGCGTGGGAAATATTAAAAGCCCATGGATATAAAAAAACAGATAAACGTGAGCTAATATTATCAATGTTTGAGGAAACAGATAAGTATTTAACAGCTCGTGATTTATTGGAAGTATTAAAAAAAGACTATCCTGGAATGAGTTATGATACCATTTATCGTAATCTAGCAACATTTGTTGAATTAGGTATATTAGAAGAAACGGAATTCAATGGAGAGAGAAATTTCCGAATGCATTGCGAAATCGATCATCATCACCATCATTTTATATGCATGGAATGCGGAAATGTGAAGGAAGTTTCGTTATGTCCAATAGAAAAGTTGGAAGCAATGCTTCCTGGATATACAATCGAATCCCATAAATTTGAAATCTATGGGAAATGTCCACAATGTAACGGATAATGTTTAAGCTTGAAAGGCGATACTGTCACTCCAGAAAAAAATATTTTTTATGGTAATACACCGAAATGATTTGAGAAGGAAGTTTTAGTTGAAAAAGTATAAAGAGAAAAGCAAATTGAAACGAGGGAAAAGAATTGAAGCGTATTTGGTTCTTAACTGTATTATTAATCGTGATACTAGCAGGCTGTGGCAACAATAAAGAAAATGGAACTTCACAGGAAACAGATCTACATAAATCAGATTATTTATATACAGTTGTTGATGACCGGGGGGTAGAAATTGCTTTCGAACAAGTACCTGAAACGGTCGTATCATTACAGCCGAGCAATACAGAAATTTTATATGAATTAGGTGTTGGTGATAAAGTTATCGGTGTTACAGAGTATGATAAGTGGCCAGAAGAAGTACAACATGTTGAAAAAGTTTCCGATATTACGACTGTCAATGTGGAGAGAGTAGTTGAGTTAAATCCTGATGTCATATTTGCTTATATCACTGGTGGAGAGGAACAATTGGAACAATTAGAAAGCATTGGTTTGAAAGTATTTGTAATCAAGCCAGCAAACTCCATTGATGATGTATATGGAGACATTCAGCAAATTGCTCAAGTCATGGGTGTTGAAGAAAAAGGGAATGAATTAGTAGAAAAAATAAAGGAACAGTTTGCAGTAATTAAAGAAAAAACAGCTTCAATTGAACAGAAAAAGAAAGTATATTTTGAAATTGCACCAGCTCCTGATATTTGGTCTATCGGATCAGGTACGTTTCAACAGGAGTTAATAGAAGCAGCGGGTGTTGAAAATATATATGCGGATCAACAAGGATGGTTCTCAGTTTCTGAGGAAGATATTATTAATCGAAATCCAGAAGCTATTATTACAACGGTCAATTTTTCTGATGATCCAACTGGAGAAATTAAATCTCGAAAAGGCTGGGAATCTGTACTTGCTGTTTTAAATAATGAAGTATATGTATTAAACCCAGATATTTTGGATAGACCAGGTCCACGAATTGCAGAAGCAACAGAAATAATTGCTCGGGCTATTTACCCAGAATTATTTGAAGATTAAAAGGCAGGGCTTTATCCCAATTTGTGCAAAAACGAGCGAATGGAGAAATTGTTTCCAATTCGCTCGTTTACTTTTTTAGGGCATAGCCTTTATAATTTAATTCACACTTTCCATCGGAGTTTTTTTCTTTTTTGATAAGAAGAAAGATAGAAGAAGTCCGACAAAAGCAAAAATGAGTGCCACTAGAAATGCGAGTTTAATTCCTTGAAAGATTTCATCGCTATTTGCTATCTGTTGCGATTTACCCAAACTCATCACCGAAACCAAGAGTGCAGTGAAAATTGAAGCACCAACTGTTCGAATGGTATTATGCATGGCTGTTCCATGGGCAATTAATGATTGTGGCAATGCATTAATTCCAGCAGTCATTAATGGCATCATTAGTAATGACATGCCAAGCATTTGAATGGAAAATATGACAGTAATGACGATAACGGATGTATCTTGGTTGATGAAGGTATATAAAATGGCCGAAAGAACCGTAAATCCAAAACCGACGATGGATAATCCTTTTGCCCCGAATCTGTCAAATAATTTCCCTGAAATTGGCGACATTGCTCCAGTGATAATCGCCCCCGGAAGAAGCATTGCCCCCGAAGTAAGTGCAGAACCTTGTTGAACATTTTGCACATAAATCGGTAAGATTGTTTCAATACCGATTAACAACCCAAATACAACAATTGATAGGATTGTGGTGAGTGTAAATTCTTTTGACTGAAACACGCTAAAATTCAACATAGGCTGCTTTAACTTAAACTGTCTTCGAATGAAGAATACTAAAGCTAATGCTCCAATTATTAGAGATGAGATGACATTTAAACTACCCCATCCATACGTACCTACTAAACTCGATGCGTAAAGTATACCTCCCCATCCAATGGAAGATAATATGACGGACAATATGTCGAGCTTTCTTTCCTTTTGTTCCGTCACATTTTTCATTAAAAAGATTGCTAATACCAGGACCACTAGTGTAAATGGCAAGACTGTATAAAATAATGATCTCCATGAAAAGTGATCAATGATCCACCCTGCAAGAGTTGGTCCAATGGCTGGAGCAAAACCTATCACTAAACCGCTCATCCCCATTGCAGTACCTCGTCTTTCCACGGGGAAAATTGAAAAAATGACTGTTTGCATTAATGGCATTAACATCCCCGCACCAATCGCTTGCACGATGCGAGCAACAATCAATAGCCAAAAGTGTGGTGTAATAGCACCGAGAAGTGTACCTAGTCCAAAAATACTAATGGCGGTAATTAGTAAAGATTTACTACTAAATTTTTCGATTAAGAATGCAGTAATAGGAATCATAATTCCGTTTGCTAACATAAATCCCGTTGTCACCCATTGAGCTTCGGTTGGGCTGATTGAGAATTCATTCATAATAGACGGTAAAGCAACAATTAACAATGTTTGATTAAGTAAAGAAACAAAGGATGCTGCAAGTAAAATGCTGACAATTAAACTACGATTATATGAAACATGATTCATAGTATCCAAAGCGGTAATACTCCTTTTAATGAAAGGGATTTTGTAATAAGAAAAGCTTAAAATATGTTGGTAAAGAAATCAAGCAAAGAAAGAATTGAACAATAACTAAGTGGATGAAGAAAAGATGTATGTTATTTCTATTTTGAGCCATAATAACAGCAAATGATGAAAGAATAGGAAGGTGATTCAGCTTGTCACCGTTCTTTAAGAAAAGCAATCATTATGTAGACAGAACCCCAATATTTCCAGAAAGTCATATTGTCAATAAATACAAAGACAAACAAATCACAAATCGTCTTGAAGAAAATGTACAAATTTTTAAAGAAATATTTCAAAAAGATATGGATTTCTCTGTTCGGACATTTAAATTATTTCACGAAACACAATCTACAATTATTTATCTTAATTCATTAGCCAATAAAGACATCATTAATAACGATGTTATTAAACCCCTTCAAGATCATGAGATGGATGAAGAAAAAAATATAATTTTACCCCAATATATTATTGAGAATATACTCTTTTTTAATGATGTGAAAGCGATTAAAGACATACCGAAAATTATCAGCGCCATTGTTCAAGGAAAAGCGATTGTCTTTATTGATGGTATTCAAGAAGCATTGGAAATCGATGCAATTGAAAAAGAAAAAAGAAGTATAGAGGAGCCGGATACGGAGCGGGTTGTACGAGGACCGAGAGATGGATTTATTGAACAATTGCCTATCAATGTTGCATTGCTTCGATATCGCCTTCCCATTCCTGAATTCCGTGTAGAAGAAACGGAAGTTGGTACTCGTACAAAAACAAAACTCGCTGTCTGTTATATTGAGGATGTTGTAAATCCCACATTAGTGACAGAAGTTCAGAAGAGAATTGATGCAATTAAAATTGATGGGGTTTTAGATTCAGGTTATGTTGAACAGTTTCTCGAGGATAATCCAACATCTCCTTTCCCTCAGCTCATCAATACAGAAAGACCGAGTAAAGTGGTTGGGAATCTTCTGGAAGGTCGCATTGCTGTATTAATGGATGGCAGTCCATCTGCATTAATTGCGCCTGCAACTTTTAATCAGTTTTATCATACAACGGAAGATTATAATGAGCATTGGATTATCGCTTCATTTGTACGATTTTTCCGAATCATAGCACTTGTTTTTTCATTGACCTTTTCTTCTTTATACGTAACCGTCATTTCTTTTCATCCGGAATTGATACCTGCAAAGTATGTTGTGGCAGCAACTAGCGGTCGACACAGTATTCCATTCCCGGTTGTTATTGAAGTATTTTTAATGGAATTGGCGATGGAAGTGTTGAGAGAAGCAAGTGTTCGAATGCCGCAACAAGTAGGTGGAGCCTTATCGATTGTCGGGGTACTAGTTGTTGGTCAGGCTGCTGTCCAAGCGGGATTTGTTAGTCCAATTACTGTGGTTATTATTGGGATGTCCACGATTGGGTCCTTTGCTGTTCCATCTTATAATGCAGCCAATACTTTCCGCATGTTACGATTTTTGCTAATCATTTTAGCAGGTACTCTAGGTTTATTAGGACTTGCGGCAGGGCTTATGATTGTCGTGAATCATATGCTTTCTTTGCGCTCCTTTGGTGTTCCATATATGGATCCATATGCACCATTAAATTTAAAAGCTTTAAAAGATAGCATTATTCGAGCTCCATTCCATAAATTAAAAAGACGTCCATCCAACATTCATCCAAAGAATACAGTTCGTGTGGGAGTAACGGAAAAGGATTATACGAATTACAATTTCCTTGATGAAGAAGAAAGGGAAAAATTATGAAACATACAGATTCCATCAGTTCGATTCAATTAGCTGTCATAATTGCAAGTACAATCATCGGTGTATCTTTATTGGGATTACCTCGATTCATTGCTGCTGAAGTAGGAGAAGCAGCCATTCTTGCAAGTATCGTTGGAATACTCATCTCGTTAATTAGTGTGATTGCTATTACCCTATTAGCAAGGAAGTTTCGAGAACATACAATCATTGGATGTAATCGACTATTGTTAGGAAAATATTTTGGAAATTTATTTAATTACATGATTGTCATTGTGTTTATTGTCATTATGGGTCTTGAAGTAAGACAGTTTGCGGAAGTATTAGCAACTGGGCTTTTGCCCAATACACCCATTGAAATTTCCATTCTTATCATGATTATAATTTGTGCTTTAGTCGGTTATAGCAATGTTTCTACCTTCACCTATATTCACTTTTTTTATTTACCATTTTTATTAATTCCAATGTTTTTCTTTTTGTTTGCCCTAGAAGATATTGAAATCTATCATTTACTGCCGATTTTAGGCCATAATTTATCGGTGAAACAGTTTTTGTCTGGGGCCATCATCATGACGCAGGTCATAACGAATTATTTTGTTATTGCCATGTTGATACCGTATATAAAGGATTACGAAAATTGTGTTAAAAATGGAATTTGGGGATTCTTTTTAGGAGCATTAGCCATTCTTTATTGCATTGTGGTTTCTCTAGGGGTATTTGGTGCTAAGGAATTACAAGAAATGTATTCGCCTATTTTATCCCTTAGTCGAATTATCCAAATACCCGGAGAAGTTTTATCACGAATCGACGCCATTATTTTAATTACTTGGATTTTTGCTGTATTTACGACATTGCTTTCATATTACTTCGTGATTGTACGTGGCACTGCAGAGTTATTTCGTACAGATAAATATAGTTTCATTACAGTGCTCATGATTCCGGTAATTTTTGTTTTTGCGTTAATTCCAAATAATGTTTATGAAATATATGAATATGCTTCAAAAATTACTTTTGTTGGTCTATTTCTATTTATTATACTCCCAGTTTGTTTATTAATCATTGGCCATTTTCGAAAAAGGACGGGAGTGCAATGAAAAGGTTTCAATTAAAATTCGCTTTTGTTCTGATTGCTGTCTTTTTGTTAAGTGGTTGTTGGGATCGTTATGAACTTGAAGAAAGGGCAAATATTTTAGCTTTATCGATTGATATTGCTGAAGAAGGTGAAGACATTGAAATGCCTGAAGTCACCCATTCGAAAGGAGAGTTTCCAGCAGAGGAAAAAATCATTTATAAAGTGGCAGCCCAATTAGCAGTACCAGGAAAAATTATGCTTGGACCCGAAGGAGGAGATACAAATTCCGCAGAGACTGATTGGCTGTTAGTAACATATGGATATTCAATGAAGGATGTATTATCCAATTTACAACAAGAACTTGCAGAAAAAATTTATTTAGGACATATTCAATTGATTGTTGTCAGTGACAAAATTGCAAAAAAAGGTCTTGAAGATATTATGGATTTTTTAAAAAGAGATTTTGAAGTAAGAAGAACTGCGTGGATTATGGTTACGGAAGGGGAAGCACTAGAAATATTAAATGCTACACCACCCATTCAAACAGTCCCTTCTTTATATTTAGCTAATACGTTAAGAGATGCTGTAAAGTTCGGAAAGTTACCGAAAGAGTATTTAGGGAAAGTGTGGATTGATTTTTCTGATGAAGGTGTGGATGCAATCATTCCTCTTGCAAAGCCGATGGGAGATCATATTTTGGTTGACGGACTCGTTTATTTTAAAGATTATCAAATGGTTGGTACGTTAACGCCAACGGAAACAGGAGCTATTTTAGCGATGCAGGGAATAAATCCTGCTGGTTATTCTAATGTAATTGTACCTGGTGATAAAAAAGGGGTTTATCTTGTAAAGCCATTCAAAAGAATTTCAAAAATCTCAGTAGAAATTCAAGACGGAAAACCGAAAGTATTGATCGATGTCAAAGTAGAAGGTTTTGTTGAAGAACAACTTTATACGAATGATTTAAGTAAAGAAAAATTGCAAGAACTTGAAAAATCAGCATCTGAGTTGGGAGGAAAAGCCTTAAATAGTCTAGTGAAAAAATTGCAGCAAGATGAATCGGATATACTTGCAATTGGTGCAAGGGTGCGTGCATATCATCCGAAATATTGGGAAGAAAATGTAAAAACAGAAGCTGCTTGGCGTGAAATTTATAAAGAGATGGATATTCAAGTCAAAATGGATTATAAGATTTTGCGTGTCGGAATGGAATGGAAATGATAAATAAAATATATTTTTCGCAGGCTGTCCATAAAATGATATACTCATTTTGGACAGCTCTAATTTTTGGGGGAAAATAGATTAGAGGAGGGAAGAGAATGGGAAAAATCATTTTTATTACAGGCGGGGTTCGAAGTGGTAAAAGTTCCTTTGCAGAAAGTGTGGCTGTCAAGTTTTTCGACCAAAACCAAAAAGGCCTCTATTATTTAGCTTCCGGTGTCCCCTTCGATGAAGAAATGAAAAGTCGAATAGTTCGACATCAAAAGGATCGAGAACGCTCGAAAAAGCCATGGTATACAATAGACGTAATTGATGACTTGCCTGTACAAAGGTTTCAAGAGAATGACATTGTATTATGGGATTGTATAACAACTTGGCTGAACAATATTTTATACAAGACCGAACATTTAAAAGAAGACCGATTACATACAATCTATCATTGGATGCATCAGTTTCAACAGGCAATAACGCAATGGAAAGAAAATGGTGTTATCATCTTAATTGTTTCAAATGAAGTGCTTGATGAAGTACCATCTTCATTCAAAGAAGTCCAACTATATCGAAAACTCCTCGGAACTCTTCATCAATGGATTGTCTCCATTTGTGATGAAGCATATGAGTTGGATTATGGTATTAGCGTACGCAGAAAATAGGCGGTGTTTTTGTGAAAAATATTATTGCAGGGTTATTATTATCTCTTCAATTTTTTACTTCTTTCCCCATTCGTAAGACACTTCCAATGAATAATAAAACTGTTACAGCTATGTTTGGCACAATGCCTTTCATTAGCTTCTTTATGGGGGTAATCGTTGTACTTGTCATTCTACTGAATGATGTTTATTTTCATTTTACTACACTTTTCTTAGCAATAATCATTGTCATTATCAATATTATGATGACGGGTGGGTTGCATCTCGATGGTTGGATAGATTTAAGCGATGCTTATTTTTCTTATAGAGATAAAGAAAAACGACTAGAAATATTAAGCGATTCCCGTATTGGAGCTTTTGGTGCTATCAATCTAGTGCTCATTGTTCTACTGAAAATCGGCATATTTTATGAGTATTTACATCAGCGTCCAACAAACTTTTATTTATTTTTTATCATCTTACCTGTCTTATGTCGATTAGCAATATTGATTTATTTCAATCTGTCAGTAAATGTGAAGGAATCTGGATTGGCAGCCTACTTTAAAAAACATGTGAAGGCAAAATCGTTATGGATTTATATTGCGTGTTATATATTCATTATCCTCATAACAGGTTTTGTGTTAAATGAATATAAACTATTTGTTTTAACATTTAGCATGTTTGTGATGACTTGGATTTATCGGCATTGGACATATCGCCATTTTGGCGGAATGACGGGAGACTTGCTAGGTGCTTTATATGAAGGGATGGAATTGGCATTATGGGGAATGCTGTTACTGTTCATTTAATTCGGCATGAAAAAACGAAAGCGAATTTAGAGCGAAAATATATTGGATGGACGAATGAATCGATATACATACAAACAGCAAATTGTCAAGTACCGATTCATACTAAGGATGTATTTGGCAGTGACTTAAAGCGCTGCATAGAAACAGCGCAACTTTATTTCCCCGAGGCAAAATACCATCCTTTTTTTCAATTAAGGGAATTACATTTTGGAGATTTTGAAATGAAAACTTATGATGAATTAAAAGATAATCCAGCGTATCGGCAGTGGATTGATTCACCAGAGAAAGCTGCGCCACCAAATGGTGAATCTTTTGTTTCGTTTAAAGAACGGATTTTAAATTGTTTTCATCAAATCGTGAGCTGTGGTGGAGAATATGTGTTTGTCGTCCACGGTGGTGTCATTCGTGTTATCCTATCGAAATTTCAAAAAGAGAAAAGTTTTCAAGATGTTATTGCACAGCATCGGATGATTTATACCCTATGTTGGGACGATATTGAATCTTTGAAAGGGGGAAGAGAATGCAATCAGTTATTGGAGGCGCCTATAATGGTAAACGAAAATTTGTAAGTAACATGTTAAAAGAAATAGGTGCGAATCGCTGTTATTTTTATGAAGGCGAAATACCGGAAGGCCCTTTTACAAAAGATGAATACGTTATTATAGGTAGTTTTGAAAAAATGATTTTGCTCGTCCCGGATTTATCGGAAGATGAAATCGTATCACAAATAATGGGGAAATTAATGAATTTAGATTATAAGACAAACCTAATTTGTATTTGTACGGATATCGGACGTGGAATAGTGCCGCTTTCAAAAGAGGATCGTCATTTGAGAGATACTTGTGGTAGATTGTATCAACAACTTTTTGAGAAAAGTGAGAAAGTCATTCGCGTTTGGTATGGTATTCCTGAGATATTAAAAGAGGAAAATTAACCAACCGTTCTTAAGTTCTACGTATCGAGTGAATGATTTTAGTAGATACTGTATCATTTACCAAATAAGCTTGTAATTAACAATACTACATGTTACAATGAAACACGAAAACACAATATATAGCATTTCGTTTATTAGGTTCTACTATATATAGTAGATTAAAAGGGAAGTCAGTGAAAATCTGACGCTGTCCCCGCAACTGTAATTGCTGACGAAAAGTTCAAATCCACTGTACAAATTTGTATGGGAAGGGAACTTGGAGGATGAAGCATAAGCCAGGAGACCTGCCTAATAAACGTGAATTGCTCATTTCTTCGGGGGCTAGGAAATGGAAGCAAGACGGTCCATTTCCTAGTACCTGACTGTTTCCATTTCAAAGCCATACCGAAAAAGGTATGGCTTTTTTATTTTCATAAAAGAATGGTAGAAAGGGAGAAGGAAATGAAATTATATTCAAAAAAAGTTTGCCCAAAATGTTTGTTGATGAAATACGAATTAAATCAACTTGGTTATGAAGGGAAATATGAAGAAATTTTGATTGATCACAATGAAGAAGCGAAAGAAAAATTATTGAATGCTGGATTCCTTTCTGTCCCTGTAATCGAAATCGATGGAGAGCTAATGGATAACATAGAAAATATAAAAAAATTCATTAGCAGGATCACAGTATGATTGCTTATGCTTCTCGAACGGGCAACGTGCGTTTTATCGTTCATCAATTAGAATTACCCCACATTGAAATTCGCGATGATCTTATTTTGAATGAACCCTTCTTATTGTTCACCTATACCGATGGATTAGGCGAAGTACCACAAATTGTGGAAAGGTTTTTACAACATAATGCTCGTTTCTGTAAGGGTGTTATTGCAAGTGGGAACTCGAATTTCGGCCATGCTTATTTTTGCCGTTCTGCTCATTTGATTAACGAAAGGTACGGAATTCCCATTGTTCAAAAGATAGAATTACGCGGATTTCAGAAAAATTATGATGCCATAATTGATTATTATAACAGAGTAATTCAAAAGGAGATTTAGTGATGAAAAGCTATTTAACTTTGAATAATGAAATTTTGAATCACTACCACCAAACAGGAAAAATTGATTTAGAGAAAGATCGAGAGGCTACTCGTCAATATTTTATCGAACATGTTAATCAGAAAATGCGGAAGTTTTCTAGTTTGGAAGAAAAGATTCGCTTTTTCATTGAAGAAGGATATTATGAGAAAGAATTTTTACAAAAATATTCTTTCGAATTTATAAATAAAATTTTTGACATTGCGTATTCTTATCGTTTTCGATTTCAAACATTTATGAGCGCGAGCAAATTTTTTGAAAGTTACGCAATGAAAAGTCGAGATGGAAAAGAAATTTTAGAAACTTATGAGGATCGGATGAGCATTATCGCCTTATATTTAGCGAATGGTGATGAATTGTTGGCAGAAAAAGCAATTCGTGCGATGATGGAGGCTTTTCAACCAGCAACACCAACCACACTGAATAGCGGTAAAAAAGCGCGTGGGGAATTGGTAAGTTGTTTTAAATTATCCATGGATGATTCGATGAATAGCATTGCAGAAAACCTCGGATATTGTTTAGAACTCTCAAGGCTTGGCGGAGGGGTAGGGGTAAATTTAACGGATTTAAGACCTTTGGGTGATCCGATAAAAGGTATCGCCAATCGGGCAAGCGGTGTTATGCCCGTTGCAAAATTATTAGAAAATGCCTTTTCTTATTCCAATCAATTAGGACAACGGAATGGTTCAGGTGTTGCTTATTTAAATATTTTCCACGCGGATATTGAAGAATTTATTTCTTCTAAGAAGCCGAATGCCGACGAAAAAATTCGGTTACAAACTTTATCGACTGGTGTCATTATTCCAGATATATTTTTTGAACTGATGAAAAAAGATGAAGATATCGTTCTTTTTAGTCCTTATGATATTTATCGAGAATACGGAAAAAGAATGTCTGAAATAAGCATAACGGAAATGTACGGGGAGTTGTTGAACAACCCAAATATACGAAAGTTAAAGCAAATCAATGCTAGAAAACTATATACGGAAATCAAAAAGAGCCAATTCGAATCCGGATATCCTTTTGAAATATTTGATGATAATGTAAATAAACAACATCCACTAAAAAAACTTGGAAGAGTCAAAATGTCCAACCTCTGTACTGAAATTTTACAAGTTCAACAAACGAGCATCATTAATGATCAAGATACACCAAATGAATATGGATTAGACGTATCTTGCAATCTTGGATCATTAGATATTCACCATGCGACAAAGTTTCATGATTTTGAAGAGTTAGTAGATACAGCCATGCGTTTGTTAACACAAGTGTCTTTAATGACCAATATAAAAAACGTTCCATCTGTAAAAAAAGCAAACCAGATGATGCATTCTGTCGGATTAGGTGTTATGAATTTGCACGGACATCTTGTAACTCAAAATATATTATATGGATCAAAAGAATCAATTGAATTTATCGATTACTTTATGGAAGCATTGAACTTCTTTTCATTAAAAGCATCGATGCTACTTGCGAAAGAAAAAGGTGAAACTTTTTACGGATTTGAAATAAGCGAATATGCAAATGGTCATTATTTTGAAAAGTACGTGAATAAATTGGAAAAGGAACCTAGTGAATTGGTGAAAAAAGCTTTAGGTAATGTTCCAATCATTACAAAAGAAATGTGGAGAAAATTGAAAGAAGATGTAATGAAATACGGATTATTTAATGCTTATCGGTTAGCAATCGCACCAACCGGCTCGATTTCTTACGTTCGTTCTTGTACGGCATCCATTGCACCCATTACTGAGCGAGTAGAGATACGAGATTATGCAGATAGCCGCACGATTTATCCAATGCCATTTTTAAATAATGACAATCAACATTTATACGTAGAAGCATATGACATGAATGTCTATAAAATCATTGATTTATACGTCGCTGCACAAAAGCATGTTGATCAAGGTATCTCAATGACTTTATATGTAACAGACAAGTGGACGACGGAACAATTAGCGAAAGCCTATATTTATGCTTGGATGCGAGGAATCAAAACGGTCTATTATGTACGCCAACGATTACAATCACTGGAGGAATGTGTAGCATGTACAATTTAACATACGAAGCAGTCAATTGGAATCAGTCAGCAAGCAGTCTTGCTAAAATTTTTTGGGATCAACAATGGAAACAAATGTGGTTTCCAGAAGAAATTGCAGTTTCAAAGGATATTCAACAATGGAGAAATTTTGAGCATCAAGAAACATATAAAAAAGTGTTTGGTGGACTGACGCTGCTCGATACAATTCAAACAAATATCGGGATGAATGAAATAGCAAAATACAATCCCAATTTACAAGAAAAAGCTGTATTAACGGTATTTGGTGCCTTTGAAGCCATTCATGCGAAATCCTATTCGTATATTTTTACAACCCTTTGTTATAACGACGAAATCGAAGAAATTTTTCAATGGGTAAAAAAAAATCAACTATTACAATATAAAGCTTCAAAAATTGCCAATATATATTCGTCTATTAAGGAAAATGATTTAGTCAGCCTATGGAAAGCGATGTTTGCTTCCGTCATGCTCGAATCCTTTTTATTTTATTCTGGTTTTTTCTATCCGCTCTATTTAGGGGGACAAGGCATTTTAAGGAACAGCGCAGAGGTGATTTCGCTAATATTGAGGGATGAATCCATTCATGGGGTGGCTGTTGGAATATTCGCACAAAACATTTTTAATCAATTTTCTAAAGAACAACAAGATGAATTAAAAAATTGGGGCTATGAATTATTGCTAGATTTATATGATAATGAATTGCGTTATACAGATGAAATTTATCGAGGAACAGGTTTGGAAGATGAGGTGAAGGCGTATATTCGCTATAATGGGAATAAAGCATTAATGAATTTAGGGTTCGATACAATGTTTCCTGAAGAAGAAATTCATCCAATCGTGATGAATGGAATACGAAATGAAGGTTCCACATATGATTTCTTTTCTCAAAAGGGTTCCACATATGCCTTAGCAAAAGTAGAGCCTATCACGGATGAAACGTTCCATTTTGACATTTTGCTAGATGATTGAGGGCTATAAATTGCAGTTCGAATAAAATCATGTTCTAATAATTACAATGATTTCAAAAATAAAAAAGGAGTTTTGTTTTTATGTATACAGTAACTAATCGAATTAAAGTGAAAAAAGGCTTGGCAAAAAAGATGGCACCACTCTTCACGCAACCTGGTCCATTATTAACGTTTAAAGGATTTCGTAAAGTAGAAGTACTCGTAAGTACACAATTTGAAGACTACGATGAAATGAACGTCGTTATGTATTGGGATTCACTCGAAGAATTTGAGGCGTGGAGAGCAAGTGATGCATTTAAAGAAGCTCATAAACGTCCAAGCGGTAATAGCGAAGAAGCCCCTACAATCGAAAATGTAATCGTAATTTCTGAAGTTGTCTCAACATTAGAAAACAATTAATGATTAAATAGGAAAGAGGGTGTCTAGAAAGTCGAAAACTTTCTAGATACCCTCGCTTCTAATTTATAGACCTTTGCTCCTGAAGTAGTCGAAACAAGATTGTACTATCCTCGTTTCAATTTTTCTTTTGCTAACCGTTCACGATGTTTATTATATACTTTGTATGCTTCATCAATTGCATTTCTTATCATTCGATCAAATGAATTAGTAGAATGCAGTTCTTTCACAGCTGCCTTTACAAACTTCGATTGATCTTCTAAAAAGGATTGAATTTCATCTTCTGATCCTAAATGAGCATCAAAATAGATACGTTTTTTATTTCTTTCAATCATATATGTTAAATCATGTTTGATCATCACGCGTAAAATCCATTCGTTTAATCCTGTAGCTAGTTGGAGTGACATGATATAATATAATAGTTCTGGGCGATTTTCACGGAACTTTAATTGGTTAAAATGTACATTGTCTTGAAGAGCATTTAGTATAACGAAATTCGAGGAGTAGTATAAGGTTTTCTCAGCTGAGTGAATGATATTGTATTTATTGGGCAGCAATAAAAGCCAAATATTGAAGGCGATAATCCAAGCATCGATGGTATTTAATGCGCCTTCTTTAACTAGATAATTGAATTGGCTATTTTGTTTCGCTAAATCAATAAATTTGTCTACATGATATTGCTCAATATATAGTATGCTTCGTTCTACTGTAATTTCCCTATACATTCCAAACACCCCTTTGCTAAGAATGTTGTTTTGTTTTCACCCAGTCAAAACAGACATTTTTAACCAACTCTACTAATAGTTTATCGTTTAAAAACTATTTTTCCAAATCATATTTCAAAAATCAGACAAATTTTTTAAAAATAATAAGAAAGATTTATGTTATCGACAAAATTTTTGATTAATATCAGTATTTTTAGTAAATGAAACATACTATTTTTAAATAGAAATTAAGAATAAAATAATATTTTGGAAAAAAAGATTTGGGAATGAAGCGTTGTAGGTAAGGGAAACTTGAGGAGGAAATAGAATGCAGTCATTATATACATTCAAACATATTGAACCGAAGAATAATATTGAACAAAGTCCAGCTATTTTTTTATTTCATGGATTAGGAAGCGATGAAGAAGATTTATTACAAATTATAGGTGAAATAAAAGAAGTTTGCCATGTATTTAGTTTAAGGGGACCAATCAGTCATGATCCTGGTTATGCCTTCTATACTTTTGTAGAGGAAGGAAAGCCTATTCAACCTGTTTTTGATAAAGTGATTGCTGTTACAAGAGATTTTATTTTACAAGCAATCAAAGAATATCAATTAGATCCGACGAAGATATGTATTGCAGGATTTAATCAAGGAGCAGTCATCGCACAAACATTATGCATCGTGATGGGAAATCAAATTAAAGCATGTGCTTCAATGTCAGGGTATTTACCAGATTTTGTGAAAGAACAATATCACAAAAATAAAATGGATGAGACGAAATTATTCATTTCTCATGGGGAATATGATTACGATTTTCCAATTATGTGGAGTGCAGATAGTAAAGAATTTTTTGAGCAACATGGAGCGAAAGTTGTTTATAAAACATATCCTGTAGGACACGGCGTTTCGCCAGAAAATATGAGAGATTTTGTTCATTTTATAATGGAAGAAATTAAATAAAAAAGCTGACGCTAGTCAGCTTTTTTATTTTGAATTGATTAATTTTTCAGCTTCTACAATCGGCATTGGTTTATGGAAATAATAACCTTGACCTGTATGGCAACCAATTTGAACAAGGGTTTTATATTGTTCCAACGTTTCGATCCCTTCCGCTACCGCATGCATGTTTAAACTTTTTGCAAGTTGAACAATTGATTTTACGATTGCATACATACCTGAATCATGTATTTCATTAATAAACGATTTATCAATTTTAATTTCTGAAAAAGGCAGCCGTTGTAGATAACTTAATGACGAGAATCCGACTCCAAAATCATCAATCGAACTCTCATAGCCATGTTCCTTTAATTTTAATAAGATGTTCTTTGCTTTTTCAAAATCAAATAATTCAAAGTTCTCAGTAACTTCGATTTTAATATATTTCGGCTCAATTTGATATTGGCGGACAAGGGTTAATAAATCATCTGCAAAAGAATCATGATAAAAGTGTACAGGTGATACATTGATGGATACAGGATACAATTGATGGCCTTGCTTCTTTCTTTCCCATTGCCATCGTAATACTTTTTCAAAAATAGCATGATCGATATCCCTAATTTTTCCGCTATGTTCGGCTATCGAGATGAATTCTGCCGGCGAAACGTTTCCAAGTACAGGAGAATACCATCTCGCAAGAGCCTCGAATCCAATAATTTCCTTTGTCAACAAATGGACTTTTGGTTGCAAATAAACGGAAAGTTCATCATTTTTTAATCCAGTTGTTAATTCGTTTAATACGTTCAGTTCTCTTTGTATTTGTTGATCGGTTTCTTTTTCAAAATAGGAAATGACAGTTCCTATTTTTTTTCTTGATTTTGTGATAGCAATATCTGCTTGCCGTATACTTTCATCAATCGACAGTTGTTGATGAAAATAACTAACGCCAATTTTTAATGATATAAACATTTCCCTTCCATTTACATCAAAAGGTTGGGAAGTGCATTCAATAATCTTATGAATGTAATCATCCACTTTATTTACAGGAATTACGCTCCCTAAAATAAATGTAGAATTTGAAAAACGACTAAAAATCGTTCGGTTTTTTTGAGTAATCATTTCAATGCGATGAACGATTTGTTTAATTAAACGGTCGCCAACTTTGCGCCCATACATATCGACTATGGAAGTATATTCTCCTGGCTGTATTAATAAAATGACTCCTTCAACACCGTTTTGAATCCACTCGTTTAATTTTTTATAAAAATAATGGTAATTTGGAATTCCTATATTTATATCATAATAAGCTAATTGTTTTAATAGGTTTTTTTGTTTAAAATGTTTGACTGTCAAGGCGATAATAGGGGACAGTTTATTTAAAAAATCAATATCCGATTGTTTCAAATATAAATTTTTTTGAATATAGATCGTAAATGTGCCAATCATCTTTTTTTCGTTGTCGACAATTGGCTTTGACCAGCAATACTGAATGTTATAGGTTGAAATAATTTTCCGTAATTTTTCATAATCCTCTTGTAAGCTAATGGATTGTATATAAGATAAATCTTTCATATAAATTGCATTTTCACTATTACCCGTTGTTGGACTAACTTCCATTCCGACGAGGTTTTCTATCCAACTGAAGGGTATCGAGGGACTGGCAATAGCCTTTAATGTACCATCTTTTTGAAGAACATGTATAGCACAATAAACTTGTCTAATATAATTTTTTTCTACCTGTGCGGTTATTCGTTGAAGAATATCTTCTAGTTTACTATCCTTTCCTAATTCGACATATACTTCATGCTCAATTTTGTGAAGCATTTTTTCCAACATTTCGGATGTAATATCTTTGCATTGAATAAGCACAAAGGTTGCTTCTTTCTTGGAGTTTTGAATTGGTTGAATACTAAGCTGGTTCCAAATAGCGGTACCATCTTTTTTGTAATGAATCATTGTTGTTTCATAGGTAAGCTTATTTAATATATGAAACTCCAGATCTTGTTCAGTTTCGGGAAGGGTATTTGGACCGCATAAACATGAAATATGCTTGTTTAATAATTCAGCCATATCATAACCAGTTAATTGGGCAAATGATTGATTGTAATACTTAATGGAAAGTGGTTGCCGTTTTAAATCAATGATTACAATTGGTTGCTGAAGTTGTTCACCTATCGTGTATAAATATGAATATAAATCATCATTTGTTAGGTCGATTTGTTCTTGTTTAAACATATACTTCCCACCAAATTTTGATAATACTGTAAAGTAATTATAACAAAAGTATTTATTAACATGCATTAATAATTTTTTGAAATAATGATAGTGTTTTATGTTTAATTTGTCGTATTTTTGGCAGAAGAGGATGGTTTTTGAAAAGTTTAAATGGTTTTTCTATAAATTGTAATTTCTTAATAAAATTGTGGGTTTATGCATTTTATTTTGAATAAGTCATTAAAAAAATGTAGTACAAACCTTGTGATGGTTAGTACTACTAGAGTAAATTTTCATTACATTTTCTGTTGTAAATAAATATCGTATAAGTAATAAAGGTTTTCTGCTCCTTTTTCATCCACTAACAATTCTTCATTTAATTTCATGCTGACCGTTGTTTCATTTGAATTTAGCAGTCCATCTATAAATACTAATTCAATAAAAATTTTACCGCTCTTTGAGAGTTTTTCTTTTACATCATCCGTAAGCTGTAATTGTTCAAATAATGGTTCCTTCCATGTACCTTTTACTAGCAAAATATGCTTATTATGATTTTTTTCATATTCCCATTGGACATCACGTAGAATAGTTTTAAATAATTCGTCAACTGTAAATAATTCGTCTTTATATTCAATCTCATACTCACGCAAAGTATATGCATCGATTGTTAGACCGCTTTTTGCTTTTTCTGCTTGTGTATGGATGCCAGAAACTGCCTCCTTTATGTCGCTGACGGAACTTTTGCAACCTATTAATAGAAACATAGCAAGTAGTAATACAACAGAAATATGTATGTTTCTCATTATAAAACCTCCTAGTGTTCAAACTATTGGCTATTTTCATCATAGCGAAAAAATTCATCGTTGTATTAGGAGATTTTAGAAAATTCCTTTACATTTCTTGTTTTTCAACTTTAATAGAAGGGAAGTTTTCATGAAAATCAATGATGAACTGCTGGAAAAATTAGGAGTGTATTTTGTATATCATGATATTTATAATCGATATGGAATTACTTTTGAAACATTTGTTGAACGTTGGGTGAGGGGAACATTAGAGATTTAAAACGAATAGCGTTCACAAAAAAATCGCTAGACGATGTCACAATTAGGTTGGACAAGTCTAGCGATTGAAATGTGGCTAAAAATGACGCTCAATCCATTCGTTTGCTTCTTTCCAATTATGAACTCGAATCACGTTGGAAGGTATAACTTTACGATTGTATGGCGTGTCAAATAACAGTACGGGAATTTGGAGTTCTTCTGCAAGTATCACCGCATTATCATGTTTATCTTCAAAAAAAACATCTACGCGATACTTTTTTGCAGCTTCCAATTTATCATGACTACCTATTAATTCAATATGATCATAAGGTACTTGATGCTGTTCAAACCATTTTTTCGTCACATCATATAAATGCAAGTCTCGAGCGGAAATATAATACAATTCATATTGTTTATGCCAATTGTTTAAGATTTGTTGAGCATCATTTGCAATTTTGCTTACTGAATATAAATAAGGTTCATTTTCTTTAAACCAACGAGCAAACTCGTTTCGATCAACCGGATGGGGGAATGCGCTTAAAAAATCATATTCGATGACATCATCAAGTACGATGTTTGTATTGTATTGTTTATTTATATGTGGAATCAGCGTATCAGGAGTCGTTACTGTTCCATCAATATCAATACCGAAACGAGGCTTATTTTGCTTCATATGGACCCCCTAAGATTCAATTTGTTTTTTGTTCTCGTTCTGCTAACATTTCTGCAGCTAATTTATCGATTTCTTTTTTCAATTCTTCTACCATTGTTTCTTCTGGTACTTTTCGTACGGTTTTACCCTTCATAAAGAGTAATCCTTCTCCTCGAGCACCTGCGATTCCGATGTCTGCTTCTCTCGCTTCTCCCGGCCCGTTTACCGCACAGCCTAATACCGCTACTTTCAATGGTACATTCAGTTTTGAAATATACTCTTCTATTTCGTTAGCAATGGAAATTAAATCGATTTCGATTCGACCACATGTTGGACATGAAACTAAAGTAGCCATGTTTGATGCAAGACCAAATGCTTTCAATAATTCTCGAGCTACTTTTACTTCTTCTACTGGATCAGCAGAAAGAGAAATACGTAATGTATTGCCGATTCCTTTGGATAAAAGAGCACCTAAACCAGCAGCGGATTTAATTGTACCGGAAAAGAGCGTTCCAGATTCTGTAATACCTAAGTGCAATGGATAATCAAATGCACGTGCAGCTTTTTCGTAAGCTTCGATAGCAAGATTTACATCAGAAGCTTTCATCGACACGATAATATCATGGAAATCTAAATCTTCCAGTATTTTAATATGATGTAAAGCAGATTCAACCATTCCATCTGCAGTAGGATAGCCATATTTTTCTAATATATGGCGTTCTAAGGAACCTGCATTAACACCAATTCGAATTGGAACACCTCTTTCTTTTGCCGCATTCACTACGGCTTCAACCTTCTCGCGACGACCAATATTTCCGGGATTAATGCGTACTTTATCGATACCGTTTTCTATAGCCATCAAGGCAAGTTTATAGTTAAAATGAATATCCGCTACTAAAGGGATATGGATGCGTTTCTTTATTTCAGGAATCGCCGCTGCAGCTCGTTCATCTGGAACAGCAACACGTACTAGCTGACACCCTGCTTCTTCTAATCGTAAAATTTCAGCAACAGTAGCTTCCACATCGTGAGTTTTCGTTGTACACATACTTTGGATGATTAGTTCGTTACTACCGCCGATTGTTAAATTGCCGACACGTACTGGACGTGTTTTCGAACGATGAATAATTTCACTCATCAATAACTCTCTCCTTCTTGAGGTACTTTTTCCGTACCTTCACTTCCATTATTTTAGCAGTGTAAAATAGTGTCGACAAGGAAGAAACACGTTTTTTTATTTTTTACATTCATGGTTATTTGAGTAAATCGGTATTTTGATTAATTCACCTGGTGCTATGACTTGATTTTTTAAATGTGGATTAAATTTATAAAAATCCGCCATTCGTTCTGGTACTGAAATTCTTTCATCTGTTGGATATTGGGCGAGTAACCCTTGTACAGTATCCCCTTCTTTTGTCATAACAGGTACTGTTTTTACAGCTAGTTGTTCATTGCATTGGCCAACGCTTTCAGAAAACGCGATTAATGGTACTGTTCCTTCAGTTAAATCTATTTTAATGACCGTAACGATTATGATGATGATAGATGTTAATAGAAAAAATCTCATATAAAAACCCTCCTTGCTCCACTATATGAAGCAAGGAAGGATTCAGAACTTCTTTTTTTCTATTTTTGGATATTTTAGTGATGCAATTGTTAATAGAATGATGGTAATGATGGCATTAACAACTGTTCCAAACCAACTAGATATATTAATAAATGAAAATAGGATAGATAGTAGTGTTGACCATGTAATCGCTAATGCGGTCGTTCTCCACATATGTCGATATTCCCCGCGACGATTGAATATTTTTAATAATAATGTTCCGATGGCTGCGTAAATGGTAATTCTCACAAATAATAAAACGGTAGAAGTTAAGAGTAATAAAAGAAGCGCAAAAGGATAGAGCAGCCATTGAATATCAGAGACATATTGTTGCAACCCTTCAAATTGAATAGTAGTTTTCGATACCCCTGTTAAAAATTGTATAAACGAGAAAATCGTAACAATCGCAATTAGAATAAATACATATTGAATTACTTTACCGATTGTTAATAGTCGATAAGCAGCTAGCTTGTTTGGTTGAAACAGACTGTGTATGAATATTTGTAAATGAGTAACCATTTTCTTCTCCTCCATTGAGAGTTTAACATGAAATGATGAAAAGAAAAAACGTACAAAAACATTTTATTGAAACTTTTTGCAAACCTGTCCGTAAACTGTATCATGGAGGGAAGAACTTGGAAATCATTGCTTGGTTACTCATTATTATTTGTTTTATCGTGGCTTTTGTAGGATTAGTTTATCCAATCATTCCATCGGTATTATTTATACTATTAGGATTTATCGTTTATGGTTTGTTTTTCTCCTTTGCAGAACTTTCATGGTGGTTTTGGATCATCGAGATTCTGTTTGTTATTTTATTGTTTGTGGCGGATACTTTAGCGAATCTGATTGGCGTGAAAAAGTTTGGCGGAACGAAGGCTGGACTTTGGGGCAGCACGATTGGTTTATTAGCAGGACCATTTATCATACCATTTCTGGGCATTATTATCGGGCCATTTATAGGTGCAGTAATTGGGGAAATGATAGTTGCGAAAAAAGAATTTAGCCAAGCGGTTCGAGCTGGTATTGGCTCGCTTGTTGGCTTCTTAACATCTGTTGTAACAAAAACGATGATCCAATTAGTGATGATTATTGTTTTTGTAATCGCAATCGCATAATAAGTTTTTTGTATAAAAAATCATCTAAAAGGAAATAGTGAGTTTGGTTGAAAAATAAGTGCGTCACTGTTAAAAGACAAACAATGGATTGATTTCAGCCAAAAGTATGAAAATCACTAAGAAAGAGCTAAATCATTGAATGACTACCTCTATTTTGATAATCTTATAGAGGTAGGAAATTACTGATTTATACAAAGGAGGAAATTCTAATGGCATTCGAATTACCAAAATTACCTTATGCTTACGATGCTTTAGAACCACACATTGATGCACAAACAATGGAGATCCATCATACAAGACACCACAATACGTATGTAACAAATTTAAATGCTGCTGTAGAAGGTACTGAATACGCTGATAAAGATTTAATCGAACTTATTTCAAATATCAATGCTCTTCCAGCTGATAAACAAACTGCAGTTCGCAATAATGGTGGCGGACATGCAAATCACTCATTATTCTGGGAAATTTTAACACCTGGAGGTTCAAAAACTCCAACTGGTGAGTTAGCTTCTGCAATTGATGCGAAATTCGGTAGCTTCGATGCATTTAAAGAAGAGTTTGCAAAAGCTGCTGCAGGCCGCTTCGGTTCTGGATGGGCTTGGTTAGTAGTAGATAACGGTGAATTAAAAATCACTTCTACGCCAAACCAAGATTCTCCATACATGGAAGGCCAAACACCAATCCTTGGATTAGACGTTTGGGAACACGCTTATTACTTAAAATATCAAAACCGTCGTCCTGACTACATTGCTGCATTCTGGAATGTAGTAAACTGGGACGTTGTAGCAGAAAAATACGCTGCAGCAAAATAATTAACTTTAAAAAAATGAGGAAAGCCTAAACATAGGTTTTCCTTTCAGCTTGTAGACAAAGTCCCTAACTAGGGGCCAAATCTACAGGCTTTTTTGTATAATAGGGATAGAATTCTTGGTTAACGGGGGAAATTTAGGATGTTATCGAAGCGTACTGACAATAATCGAAATCAATTGGAAATGGTGGCTCTTGATCAATTGGTTCCAGAAGATCATTTGGTAAGGAAGATTGAACAAGCCATAGACTTTGATTTTATTTACGATCTTGTCAAAGATACCTATTGCCTAGATAACGGAAGGCCTAGTATTGATCCAGTTGTGCTCATTAAAATGGTCTTTGTGCAGTATTTATTTGGTATTCGATCCATGCGTCAAATGATCAAAGAAATTGAAACCAACGTGGCGTATCGATGGTTCTTAGGATATGGTTTCACAGAGAAAATTCCTCATTTTTCAACGTTCGGCAAGAATTATGTTCGTCGTTTTCAAGGTACTGATTTATTTGAACAGATTTTTTATCGTATTTTAAAAGAAGCGATGAATAAAGGATTAGTGGATGCATCTGTTGCCTTTATTGATTCAACACATGTCAAAGCAAGCGCCAATAAAAAGAAGTTCGATAAGAAAATTGTCCGGGCAGAAACAAAAAGCTATCAAGCGCAATTAGAGTTAGAGATTAACCAAGACCGTGAAAACCATGGAAAAAAGCCCTTTCCCCCGAAAGAGAATGAAGAAACCAAGGAAATAAAGGTCAGTACAACCGATCCTGATAGTGGCTATTACGTAAAAGATGAACGGGAAAAGATGTTTGCCTATTCTTTTCATACCGCCTGTGATGCAAAAGGCTTTGTCTTTAGCTACCAAGGTAACGGGAGCGAATATTCATGATAGTCAGGTGTTTGGTCAATTACTCGAACAAGTCATCGAAAAAGTAGGCAAACCAACTGCAGTAGCCGTAGACGCCGGATACAAAACCCCAGCGAATGCGAAAAGTCTATTGGATAAAGAGAATTCGTCCAGTCATGCCATATACAAGGCCTAGAACAAAGGACGGTTTCTTTAAAATGTATGAATATGTATACGCTGAGCATTATGATTGTTACATCTGCCCAAACAACCAAACTCTTGAATACCGAACAACAACAAGAGAAGGATATCGACAGTACGCTTCGAAACCGGAAATATGTAAAACGTGCCCATTTTTAGAAAAGTGCACCCAAAGTAAAGATCACACTAAATTGATTCATCGCCACATTTGGGAGCACTATGTGGAAGAAGTCGACCACTTAAGACATACAGATATCAATAGAAATATATATGATAAGCGCAAAGAAACGATTGAACGGGTCTTTGCCGATGGAAAAGAGAAGCATGGCATGCGATGGACAACTCTACGAGGACTGGAAAAATTGTCTATGCAGGCGATGCTTACTTTCGCTGCCATGAACTTAAAGAAAATGGCAAACTGGACATGGAAAAGACCATGTCCAACCTAAATAAGACAAGAATCTTAGAAAATGACGAGCAAAAAAAGACAAACCCCAACTCAAATGCTTCATTTGAGTTGGGGTTTGTCGACAGTCTGAAACGCCCACGAAAAAACACGTGGGCGTTATTTTACGCTTACTTTTAAAGTAAGCTTCAATAATCGACCGTGGGATTCGCTATTTTTAACAAGAAGCAATCCTTTAGCTTCTAGGTCGAGAATATTGACGTTTTTAATACCGTATTTAACAAGAAATTGAACTGGCACCCACTTATCCATTTCTTTTGACTTCACAAGAATTAATGCGAGTTTTTTTATGCGTATCTTCTTCCTCCTTTTTTAATTTTTGTTTTTCTTCCTTGTCTCTCATGGTCATGATCCATCACCTCCTTTCAGTTGCTTTCTTTTCACCAAGCTAGCCGTCTCTGTAAAACAAAAAAACTGATACTCATCCAAAATGAATAAATATCGGCTACAAAAGGGGTGGGGCATGAAACGGGTGGGGTATACCTATTGATTTGAAGTGGTGGAGGATAGAGAAAATATATCTCATTTTTCCTCTATAAAGGAGTTTTATTTTTTAATAGTTTTAGACCGTTTTTAGGATTAATCATTTAATAATAAATAAGTCCATATTGAGTAAAATTATTTGAAATTTAGAACATAGGATAATTGTTTTGGGTGGATAGTCATGACAAGTTTTGTCGGTTTTTGTCGTAAAAATACACCTGTCATTTATTTTTTTGTAGAATAATAGTTAATGGAAAATAACTGGTCGCTTCTTTTGGTTATAGGGGGAAATAACATGTATGGCAAAATGCTAGATAATAAAACACATGGAAATGTTGGGGATGAGTTAAAGTCTTACCTTCAAAAGGGCTCAAAATTATCAATTATGTCGTCTTATTTCACAATTTATGCTTTTGAATCTCTTAAGAAAGAGTTATTAAAAGTAGATGAAGTTCGATTTTTATTTAACAACCCAACATTTATACAGGATTTTAAAATACCAGATCCGTTAGTTATGCAAGAAAAAATTAAGCGGGAAAAAAGTTTGTCTGGAACAGACTTAGAAGTGAAGTTTCGGAACGAGCTCAACCAAGCGAAAATTGCTCGTGAATGTGCTGACTGGATTCGCTCAAAAGTTGATATGAAGTCATTAAAATTACCAATGGCACAAGGGAACCTTATTCATGTACAAAACAAGAATGATGATTCAATTGCGATTCAAGGTACCTCACATTTCACAAGTAGTGGATTAGGATATACGTATTCATCTAACTATGAAATGAATTCGCTAATTAAAGAACCTGGACAAGCCATGAATTATATTAACTGGTTTGATTTAATTTGGAACAACGAAGAGCAGGTCGAAAGTGTAAAACAAGAAGTACTAAGCCACATAGAGAAAATCTATCGAGATAATACACCTGAGTTTCTCTATTATGTGACCCTTTATAATATCTTTAAAGACTTTTTAGAAGAATTGAGTGAAGATGATATCGTAAAATCCAAAACAGGCTTTAAAGATACGGTCATTTGGAACAAATTATATAAATTCCAAAAAGACGGGGTATTAGGAGCCATTGATAAGCTTGAAAAATACAATGGATGTATCATCGCTGATAGTGTTGGTCTCGGTAAAACGTTTGAGGCATTAGCTGTAATCAAATATTACGAGCTGCGAAATGACCGAGTGTTAGTGTTGTGTCCGAAAAAGTTAAGAGAGAACTGGCTTATTTATACACAAAACGATAAGCAAAATGTTTTGGCAGCAGATCGTTTTAATTATGATGTATTAAATCATACAGATCTAAGTCGATATAGTGGTATGTCTGGAGATATTAACCTAGCAACAGTCAATTGGAGTAACTATGATTTAGTTGTTATTGATGAATCACATAATTTCCGTAATAATGAAGCTCGTAAGGATCGAGAAACACGATATTCACGTTTAATGAATCAAATTATTAAATCTGGTGTCAAAACGAAAGTATTAATGCTTTCAGCTACACCGGTCAATAACAAGATGAATGATCTGAAAAACCAAGTTGCTTTTATTACGGAAGGAAAAGATGACGCGCTTGAATCTGCAGGTATTGATAGCATTGAATTTACATTAAGAAGAGCACAACAAGCGTTTAATAAATGGTTAAAGTTGGACGAAGAGGAACGGAAGACAGATACGCTATTAGAAATGTTAAACTTTGACTACTTTAAATTATTGGATGCTGTGACGATTGCGAGATCTCGCAAGCATATTGAAAAGTATTACAACATGTCAGAGATAGGGAAATTTCCTGAAAGATTAAAACCGAAAAATGTTCACCCTGATATCGATGCAGAAAAAGAGTTTCCTGAAATAAAAGAGGTTAACAAAATCATTAATCGTTTAAATTTAAGTGCCTACTCACCATTAAATTATGTCTTGCCTGAGAAACAAGCCGAATATAGCAAGAAATACGATATTCAAGTTAAAGGTGGGTCTGTATTTAAACAAATTGACAGGGAACGCAGTCTCGTGCACTTAATGCGTGTGAATTTATTAAAGCGTATGGAGAGTTCTATTTACTCGTTCGGTATGACGATTGCTGCATTGCTTGAGAAAATCGATGACCTATTAAATAAGCTTGAAAATAATCATCAATTTACGGATCAGTCGATTAGTATTACTGATATTAATATCGATGACGATGAAGTAGAAGATATGTTAATTGGATCGAAAGTAAAAGTGCTGGTTCAAGATATAGATCAAATCAAATGGCGCCAAGACCTTGAAGAGGATAAACAAAAGCTAGAGAAACTTCTTGTGGAAGCGGCAAAAGTCAAACCTTACAGGGATGCTAAACTATTAGAATTAAAGTCTATTATTCATCATAAGGTGACAAAGCCAATTAACCCAAATAATAAAAAAATCATCGTCTTCACAGCTTTTGCTGATACAGCGAGTTATTTATATGATCAGCTGTCTGAATGGATGCTCAATGAATATGGGCTTCACACAGCCCTTGTAACGGGAACAGGTGGAAATAAAACAACGATTGGCGATATTTCTAAAGATTTAAATACTATATTAACCCACTTTTCACCAGAATCGAAAGAACGAAATAAAGTGGATGAAAAGGCAATTGAAGAAATTGACCTACTTATTGCAACAGATTGTATTTCTGAAGGTCAAAACTTACAAGACTGTGATTATTTAATTAATTACGATATTCATTGGAATCCAGTTAGAATTATTCAACGCTTTGGACGAATCGATCGTCTCGGATCAAAAAATAATGTGATTCAGCTTGTGAACTTCTGGCCAAACATGGATTTAGACGAGTATATCAATTTAGAAGCCCGTGTAAGTGGTCGCATGGTTTTATTAGATATATCTGCTACAGGTGAAGAGAATGTAATCGAGTATGATGAAAAGAAAAAAATGAATGATCTTGAGTATCGTGCAAAACAGCTGAAACAACTGCAAGAAGAAGTAATCGACCTAGAAGATATGTCAAGCGGGATCTCGATTACTGACTTAACGTTAAACGACTTCAAAATGGATTTAGTCGACTATATGAATAAAAATAAGCTTGATTTAGAGACAGCTCCGTTAGGTATGTATGCAATCACGTCTAAACATTTAACTCCTAATGGTGAAGCAAAACCAGGCGTCATTTTCTGTATAAAACAACGGAATGCTCAAGCGAAAATTAAAGAAACGAGTGCGTTGTATCCTTATTACCTTGTGTATGTAAGTAATGATGGTGACATTTTGTTAGGTCATTCGAAGACAAAGCAAATACTCGACCTGTATCGAAAAGTTTGTATGGGCCAAAACGAGTTGTTTACAGACTTAATTTTACAATTTCATGAAGAAACGCATGAATTAGCGGACATGTCTGATTATAAGGCATTATTAGATACGGTCGTTGAATTTATCTTAGGAATTGTTGAAGAAAAAGGCATGGAATCTTTATTTAGTTTAGGAGACTCAAGTTTATTAGTAGATACAAATACAACGTCAGATGACTTTGAATTAATTTCGTTTTTAATTATAAAGTAGGTGAGAAGGTTGCGAGATTGGGCTATAGAGCAGTTTGAGATACCACAAAGAACGGTTTTAAACCGAAAAGTTCCAAAAAAAACATTCTTTTCTCAAGGGGACTTATCGAAAAAGGAGAAGGAGCTATTTACTTCTCAAATAGAAGCCATATACTTACTGAGTGTAATGAATCAACAAAGCATGAATATCGCTCCATATCAGTCAGAGGAACATCACTATGCCGAAGTGGTATGGATTTATGTACAATTGCGTACGAATGAACATGTTACACGTATTATTCAAGCGATTCATAAATCGATTCCCAATCCTGTTGTTCTGATTACGGAGTCCCATGAACAAGAGTGGTTGCTGAGCACCTGTCATAAGCGGTTGAATAAAAATGATCCAACGAAAGTTGTGATGGATGAGCCACTACTGACAGAGTGGTTTGATCCAAAAAGTACCAACAATTCCTACGAAAGATTGCTTAACGCCTTAAAGTGCTCAAATCAATCGTTTGTTGATCTCTTTAAATTTTATGATGATTTGAATAAGTGGATAAGGTGTACCCCTATTATCGAGTGGATTGACTGTTATCCAACAGAAAGTGAAAAGCGTGATCAAATCATTTCGAGAGTCAATGAAGTTAACATGAAAAAGTCTCAATTAGAGGAGCTAAAGCAAAAACAAACGAAGGTATTAGATTTTGGAACTAAGATGGAACTTCATATGGAAATGAAACAAATGGAATCGAATATCGAATCACTTTTAAGTGAATTAAAGGAGTTGTGTAACTGATGCAAAAATTAGATGGAAAGACGTTTAATGTTGTACAAGACAACATTGAAAAACTTAAACAGCTTTTCCCAGAAGTATTTACAGAAAACAAAATTGATTTCGAAAAACTCATGCTCACACTCGGCGAGCATGTCGAAAAAGAAAAAGAGCGCTACGAGTTTACATGGAATGGAAAAACAAAAGCGATTCAACTTGCGCAAAAACAAACAACAGGTACCCTTCGCCCATGTAAAGAAGAAAGTGTGAACTGGGATAAAACAAAAAACCTGTATATCGAAGGAGATAACCTTGAAGTACTCCGTGTACTGCAAAACTCCTATCGCAATAAGGTGAAAATGATTTACATTGACCCACCGTACAATACAGGGAAAGATTTCGTTTACAAAGACGACTTTCATGATAATATCAAAAGTTACAAAGAAAGATTAAGAGAAAATATGAAGTCAAATCCTGAAACAAATGGTAGGTTTCATACAGATTGGTTAAATATGATGTATCCAAGGTTAAAAATAGCGAGGAATTTATTAAGGGAAGATGGTGTTATCTTTATCAGTATAGATGATAATGAAGTAGCAAATTTAAGGAAAGTTTGTGATGAAATATTTGGAGAAAGTAACTTTGTTGGACAGTTGCCAACTGTAATGAACTTGAAAGGGAATAATGATCAATATGGATTTGCTGGAACACATGAATATACTCTTGTTTATACAAAAAGAAAAGAATCAACAATACTAGGATTTCTACCAGTTGACCAGGAAGGAATGAAAGAGTGGCAAAAGGATGAATTTGGATACTATAAAAAAGGAGCAAATTTAAAAGCAACAGGAGTTAATGCTCCTCGACATAAGAGACCGAATTTATTTTTCCCAGTTTATATTGATGAAAATTTAAATTTAAGTTTACAGAGAAAATCTAAAACAGATGTTGAAGTATTTCCAATTACAGATAATAAAGAAATGTCTTGGCGTTGGAGTAAAGAAAAATTCATAAATGAACCACATAATATTATTGTTACAAAAAATGGGGATGAATATTCTATTTACAAAAAAACCAGACCTCAACAAGGAGATACCCCTTCCCAAAAGCCTAAATCACTTTTTTATAAACCAGAATATAGTAGTGGGAATGGTACTAATCAAATTAAGTCGTTATTTGGTGAGAAGGTTTTTAGCAATCCGAAACCATTAGAATTAATAAAAGACTTTATAAGAATTGGTATAGGTGCTGAAAAAGAAGGAATAGTTTTAGATTTTTATGGAGGTTCTGCTACTACTGCACATGCAGTGTTTGAACTTAATAGAGAGTCAGATGGTAACGATATAAGGTTTATTATTGTTCAATTACCAGAAGAGTTAGATTTAGAGGATGCTGATCAAAAAGTTGCTGCAGATTATTTAAATAAAATAAATAAGCCTTTAAATATAAGTGAAATAAGTAAGCAACGAATTAGGTTAGCTGGAAAGAGCATAATTGATGAAAGTAAGAAAGAAAAATTTATCTCTGAAATTGATATTGGTTTTAAGGTGTTCAAGCTTGATGATACGAACTTAAAAGTTTGGGATGAGAATACAGGAGATGTAGAAAGAAATTTACTAGATTTAATTGATCCGGTGAAAGAAGGACGTACACAAGAAGATGTTGTTTATGAAATTCTTCTTAAATATGGAATAGATTTAACGGTTCCAATCGAAGAAACAAAAGTAGCGGACAAAGTTGTTTATTCAGTCGGAATGGGTTATTTACTTATATGTTTAGAACGTGATTTAACCCTTGAGCATATTGAAGAAATTGCTAAACAAAAACCAGCACGAGTAGTATTTTATGATGAAGGTTTTAAAGATGATACCGTTCGAATTAATGCGCAACAAATTTTAAAACGTTATGGCGTTGAAGATATCCGTGTCATTTAAGGAGGAGATGGAGTCATGAAGATTAAGTTTGATGAACAACAATATCAGCTCGACGCCATTAAATCCATTACGGATATCTTTGAAGGGCAACCTGTAAAAGTGTCGAATTTCACGGTTAGTATGGGCAATATTGTTGGACAAGAATTAACTGAGCTTGGAATTGGAAACAAATTAGAATTATCCGATGCGGAGTTACTTGAGAATGTTCAAAAGATCCAAGTTCGTAATCATTTGAAAAAAAGTACCGATATTCAAGATCGAAACTTTACGGTTGAAATGGAAACAGGTACCGGAAAAACATATGTATATACGAGAACGATATTTGAGTTAAATAAGCTGTACGGCTTTTCAAAGTTTATTATCGTTGTTCCGAGTGTTGCGATTCGTGAAGGGGTTTATAAATCCTTCCAAATGACAGAAGAGCATTTTGCTGAACTCTATCCAGGACAACATTGCCATTATTTTAAATATGATTCTTCCAAACTAGAACAAGTTCGTGAATTTGCTACAAGTACGAATATTGAAGTGATGATTATTAATATCGATGCATTTAAAAAGAGCTTTGATGATCCAGAGAAAGAGAATAAAGCAAACTTAATTCACCGTGAACGTGATTCAATGAACGGGAAACGTCCAATTCAGTTTATTCAAGAAACAAATCCAATCGTTATTATCGATGAACCACAAAGTGTCGATAATACGGATAAGGCAAAAGAAGCAATTGCATCCTTAAACCCATTGTGTAAATTGCGCTATTCGGCTACGCATCGCGAAACATATAATTTAATGTATAAGCTTGACCCGGTTGATGCCTATGAGAAGAAGTTAGTAAAAAAAATTGAGGTTCTATCGGTAAACTCGGATGAAGATTATAACGATCCGTATATCAAACTCATTAGCGTATCGAATAAAAATGGTTACAAAGCAACAGTTGAAATTGACGAGAAAAAGAAAAACGGAACTGTTAAACGTGTGAAAAAGGAAATTAATCCAAACACGAAAAATGATTTATACCTTTTATCCGGTGAACGGGATCTATATAAAGGATATGTGGTAGAAGGGATTGACTGCTATCCAGGAAATGAATCGGTAGAGTTTACAAACGGTAAAGTGTTGCGATTAGGTGAAGTGATTGGTGGAATGGACGATGATTTATTAAAAAGATACCAGATTCGTGAAGCGATTCGTACACATTTAGATAAAGAGCTGCGTCTCGTTCATAAAGGAATCAAAGTTTTAACGCTCTTCTTTATTGACAAAGTTGAAAACTACCGCATTTATCCAAAAGGCCAGCCATGGCAAAAAGGAAAATACGCCAAGATGTTTGAAGAAGAGTACGAAAAACTTATTAATTTACCAAAATATCAATCACTTTGGAAAGAAGATCAATATATCGTAAACAGAAATGCCGAAGAAGTGCACAACGGGTATTTTTCTCAAGATAAGAAAGGTCAATTTAAAGATAGCCGAATGAATAAAGATGGATCGTTACGTTCGAATAAAGACGATGAATCAACATTTGAGTTAATTATGAAAGAGAAAGAAAAATTATTAAGCTTTGATACACCTTTACGATTTATTTTCTCCCACTCGGCTTTAAAAGAAGGATGGGACAACCCAAATGTCTTTCAAATATGTACACTTGTTGAAACAAAGGATACATTTACGAAGAGACAAAAAATTGGGCGTGGATTACGTCTTGCCGTCAACCAAGAAGGTAAACGCCAATACGATGAAGACGTAAATATCTTAACCGTAATCGCAAATGAATCGTATCAAGAGTTTGCTGAGACGTTACAGAAAGAAATGGAAGAAGAAACAGGCGTTAAATTTGGGTACCTTGAAGAGCACTCTTTTGCGACGATTACAAAAGTTGATGAAGAAACAGGTCAAGAAAGTGCAATTGGATACGATCAATCAGCTCAAATATTTGCCTACTTATTAAAAGAAAATTATGTAACGAAGCAAGGAAAAGTAAAGGATACACTTAAAGAAGCATTAGTAAAAGAGACATTCGAAGTACCAGCTGAATTTGAAGAAATAAAAGAGGATATTGAAAACATAATTAGACGTTCCATCAAAAAGTTACCTGTTTTCAACAAAAAGGATGAGGTCACCATCAAGCTGAATAAAGAAGTATTATTGGGTGATGATTTCAAACAATTGTGGGATCAAATCAAATACAAAACGACCTATTCCGTAGATCTTGACGTTGAAACCCTTAAAAAACGTTGTATTGAAGAAATAAAGAAACTAGAGCCTTTCAAAGCACGAAAGATTAAACGTGAAAATGCCATATTAAAAGTAGAACATTCTGGTGTATCGGGTGAAGGTCAAACAATGAGAGTGTACGAGGCGTTGGAAGAGAAACGTCGTCTACCAGACATCTTACGTTACCTACAAGAACAAACCCATTTAAAGCGCCGTACATTGGTTGAGATTTTAATCGGTTCTGAACGCTTAAATGAATTCGAGAAAAATCCACAGGCATTTATGGAAGCTGTGATGAAGGTCATTAATCGCGAAAAGAAAAAGCTTATCGTTGATGGCATCAAATACGAACGTATCGGAGATCATCATTATTACCAACAATCTTTGTTTGAAAATAAAGAACTTGTTGGCTATATGAAAGCGAACGCAGTAGAAGTATCAAAAAATAAATCGGTATATGACTACATTCGCTATGATTCAAATACAGAAAGAGCTTTTGCTGAAAAATTAAATAATGATGAGGATGTAAAGCTGTTTGTCAAACTTCCATCTTCATTTGTTATCGATACTCCTCTTGGTAACTACAACCCAGACTGGGCAATCTTAATGGAAAAAGAGGGTGTCGAGAAATTATACTTTGTTGTCGAAACAAAAGGTAGTACTGACCAAGAAGATCTTCGCTTAAAGGAAGATGGAAAGATTCAATGTGGACGTAAACATTTTGAAGCACTACAAACGGAAGTTGAATATAAACTAGCAGATAGCTACGATATGCTAAAAGAAAGTATTTAAGCTTCTACAAAATAATATTTAAACTTTTTTATAATTCAACATCATTGCCCTGGCAACATGTCTTTAATTGAACGTGTGCTGGGGCATTTTTTAGGAGGAAATGTTATGCAACAGTGGTGGATGATTCGGGCAGGAGATTTTAATGAGTTAATTCCTGTTTGGAAAGAAGAGGGGATCGCATCGATAGGATGGCCTCAATTAGGTAATCCAAAGCATTATCGAACCAAAGAAGATATGTTAAAAAAAGCAAATGAAGTATATCAAGAACACAAACCAAGTACTAGAAGAAGTTGGGTTAGTCAAGTTTGGAGATTTAGTACTGAGATTAAAAAAGGCGATCGAGTTATTACTTATTCTAAGGAATTAAGAGAATACCTAGTAGGTACTGTCACAGAAACGCATTTTTTTGATAATTCTATTGGTAATCCAAATTATCCAAACCATATTCGAGTTGAGTGGGAAGAAATCACTGTAAGTCGCGATTTGCTCTCCCAAGCAGCGAAAAATAGTTTAGGGTCTGTATTAACTGTGTTCCGTGTCGATCAATGGGGGGACGAAATAGAACAATTTATTGAACATCCATTTTGGGAGCCAGATATAGATGAGGCTGATGAAGATGAAGTAAAGGAAGATTTAGTTGGAAAAGCTCTTGTCATGATCGAAGATAAGGTAGACATATTAGACCCTTGGGAATTGCAAGATTTAGTAGGTGGTTTATTAGAAGCAATGAACTACAACGTTCGTATAAGTCCAAAAGGGCCAGACGGTGGAGTGGATATCCTTGCCTTTAAAGATGCATTTGGATTTGAAAAGCCGATTGTTAAAGTCCAAGTGAAACATCGAAAAAGTGCAGCTTCTGCACCAGAAGTACAACAATTACTTGGTGCTAACCCTATCGATGCGAATTGTTTATTCGTATCAACAGGTGGGTTTACTTCTCAAGCTGAAGCGGTAGCCAAACACAATTCAGTCCGCCTGGTTGATCTTGAAGAATTAGTAAGACTAATTGTTGAATGGTACGAAAAAATACCTTCAGATAAAAGAGCATTGTTACCATTGCAAAAAGTGTATGTTCCGGAATAATTAACATAAGAAAATGAGGTTCGGTATCATAATAGAATCCCTTCTATCATATCATCTACTAAATTATGAAAGAAGGGATGATTATAAAAATGAGCCTAAAGCATTACCTAGTGCAATTAGAAAAAGAAAGCGAGAGATTCCACAATAGTTTATTTAAACCAGCAAACAGATCCTTATCACTGGAAACGGTAGAAAATATAATCTCCATTGCTCATGACTTGCAAGATAGTGTAATGAAAGTCCATCATGAGAGTGCTCGATTTGATAAAGAACGTATTGGGAATTTATGTGAAGATATAATCGATCTTACTTCGTATAATAGTAATGTGTATGAGCTTGCAAAATTTGATTTCGATAGAGAGAGTACAGAAATCGATGACGATTTTATACATATGGAAGATACAGATTCTCTGTTGGAATATAATCGCCAGAAAGCGCTTGAAAAGCATGAAGGTTTAATTGATAGGGCAAAAGAAGATGTCTATAAATTGGAAGGCAAAATGAAACAAATAATCTCTTTACTTAAAGGCGTAAAATCACATCAGTAAATGATTAATGTTTAGTAGATAATTTTTGGCTCATATGTTCTTGCCAAATAGTTTGTCCATTCATTAGAACTGCCCTTTATCAATACAATGAGTTAACCGAATGAAAATTGGTCACCAAACTGGTCACATACTTAAAATAATTGACGATTACACCAGGATATTTATTGAATATCAAAACGCCCACAACCCCTGATACAAGTAGGGTTGCGGACATTTCGAGAAATTAACGGAAATTCTATATTGGTTTTGACAGGGAGCAGTTCAGCCTTGGTTTGTACTACTCATTTTTAGTATGTTTCAATTCATTAAAATAAAAGTTGGTATATCACAAAACCAATAAATAGTACTAAAATTAATATTCCTATACCTTTCCATCCTATACCTTCTCCTAAATTTCCCAAACTCCCATTTTCAGTTCGATTAAACCCATCATTTAGTGTACCTGTTGGATTTTTTTTAATTTCTTCAAATCTCATTCTTTCTCTTCTCTCTTTGGGAGATTCCCCATGTTTCATCAAAAAATCAACCTCCTTTATCTATCTAAATTATCCAAATTTAAAGCTTAATAAATTATAAATTACTCAACTTTCGCACACAGATATTGTCAGACATCCCTTGATGTAATTGGGTAAAGACGCAATCCATTCTTGTACTTTACTTTTAAATAATTCCATGTTCAAACAAACATTAGCTTCTGCTAATGTTTGGAAGATCGCTAATAATTGATTCAATGCACTCTCTAGATTCATATCTTTTACATCTTCACATAATAGAAAAAAGAGATTTCCAATCGTTTTAGGATCGTTGTTTTGTCTACGCTCCCACTCTAAGAGTATAAAGCGAGTAAACACAATCGTTGTATGACTAATCAACAGATCATACGAACGACCTTGAAATTCTTTTGCTAGGTTAAGCAATGATTTGGTACACTTGAAAAATGTTTCGATGTCCCAGCGCATCCCGTAAATACGCACAATTTCTTCATCTGAAAGTGTGGTATCTGTACTCAAAATGGCTAACCATTCACTCTTTTTATTGCGGTTACGCACGAATACAATCTTGACTTGTCGTCCTTTTGCAAGATGAACATGGATCGAACCGAGTAGGTCTTTCTTTTCCATGGTACGCTTTGCTTTTTTAAAGAGTTCATCCAGAGTATGGGCTTCACCATCTATGAAATAACGTTGTTTTAGCTGCTTGACCATACCAATGACAAATAAACCTTTATCCGTGATTTTTTCAATCAAAGGCTCATGCGTAAACCAAGTATCCATTAACACATAATCAGCTGTAATTCCTGCATTTAAGGCATGATCCAATAAAGCAGAGACAACGCTTGGCTTATCTTGTTGTGCTTCAAGACGACGCTTGTAGCCGGAAGTGCGTTTATCAATGGATTCATCGACCCCGTTAAGTTGATTTTCCTTTTTCGCTGAACTCAATAAAGCAAAGTCTACAGGTAGAAAAGAATATCCATCAGACCAACCAAGAGTAAGCAACTGAAACCCCTTATAGAATCGTTTCTCTGTATGATCAAATACTCGTGAAAGAAGTTCAACAGACTTGCTTCGGTTGCGTGAAAAGAGTGAATCATCAACAATAAACACCTTCACTCTGTTGTTTGATGTAAGCTTTTTTATACGTCCAGTAAGATCTTGACATAAGGAAAGTAAAAAAGTTCGCCAAGCATAAGTAGATGAATTTAGAAAACGGTAGATTGTATCTTTTTTAGGTAAGTCCACGGCTTTCTTACTTTGAAGTGCTTGAAACCAATTTTTATATTGGAAAACAAGCAAAAAAATAAGACGGAAAATAGATAAGCATGAATAACCAAATCCCTTAGTAATTCTCGCTTTTCTCAAATGTTTGCCTATATTTAATTCAGAAAATCTTCGTTCAAGTTCTTTTGGTAGTTGTGCAAAAGTATCTTTTTTCGTTATCATAATGATGACACCTTCTTTGGTATTTGGTTTGATCACCATAATTTTACCAAAAGATAGGTGTCTTTTTCTTTTAAAAAAATAAAATCAATAAAAAACAAGAGAAATAATGAAAGACGATATAAAACAGTCATATCAAGAGTTGCAATAAGATATTACTCTGCGAAAGTTGAGTAAATTATTTTATAATAGATTGAGATTTATTTCGAATATTATTCCAATTTAAATAAATATTGATAGCTTTTCTAATTATAGGAAGAATCGGTTTGGTTTTAATCTTATGCACACTTTTTGTTGTTTTTTACAATGCAGGGTTAAAAGTTGGTGGAGCTGCAACAAGATATGATGTTGAACCTACCTATAACGATTCTACTGGAATGTATTCTATTCCTTATGTAAATCGAGGTGGTACTTATTATGCAATTAATGTTACAAAAAAAGCTACATCTGGAAAAATAACAGCACGTTATTGGGTTGGACATAATAGCTCAAAAAAGGATATGGTTGGAACTCAATTAATGTACGATCCTAAAAAAATGACTCTAGGTGGATTTGAAGAACCTTGTTCAACTTGTCACGGTACACCTATGGAGAACTATTACATCAACTTCAGATGGATTAAGATGGATTATGGCAGAAGCAACTGTTCCGGCTTCAGATTTCGGTTTAACAGGATATCAATTTACTTTAAGTAGCAATACTTATTTTAATTTTACAGATATGGATGGTGTAACTCGACATAGTATGGCTGGACCTTCCGTAGATTTTACGCTTGGATGAGCAAGTCCTATTACTAGAGTAAAAGGCAATTCCATGTATGTTTCTAAATAATTAACTTAATATATTCTGAAAGTGGGAGGTTCAAAATGAAAAAAATAATATTTTTAGGTTTATTTTCTGTTATTTTAGGTTTTACAGTTGGTATGACAAAAGAAACCTTATTTAATAAAACAGTTTCTGCAGATTCACCTTTATCATTTAAAGTAGAGGAATTTAGAAATGGAAAACCTTTCAATAACAACGTAGAACTTTCACCAGAAATAGGAACACCTGTGATAAAAGAAGGGGATATAGAATTAATTACTGTAGATTCACCAAAAGCTGAAAAAGTTAAAGTTCATTTAAAAAATGGAGTAACTGGTGAAGAAATTGAAACAGTAACAATGAAGGAGTTTTTAAAGAATCAAGATAAATATAACAAAAAGATGGACGATGCTGTTAAACAGTCTCAACTAAACAAATAACAAATTTTATAGTTCTAAAGATGCTGTGTACAGAAACTTATTATATGAACAAGATTTTATTGAGAAATATTGGTGGTTATGCTCTTCTAAAAAAGAGCTAGCTAAAACATGATATTTTGTTTGGAATGCCCCGTATACAGTAAAGAAAGTCGAGTAGATTAATTTTCATTCACGAAATTTCATCATTGTTTGAACCTTGGAAAAAATGAAATGGTTGACGTTAGTTGCGTATGGACTTACATCATTGATAAACTCTTCTACCTTGGAAAAGCTTTCAAATTGCAGTTTAAGCATAAAGCATGCTTTTCCTGATATACGGTAACAAAACTCCACATTTGGCAGACCTTCTATAAAATTTTTAAAGGATTTATAATCTCCGTTTTTAACGGTTGCTTCTACTATACATTGGATAGAAGAGATCTGGATAAGAAGAGAATTTAAAGTAAGAGGCGAATCATTTGGGTTCGTCTTTTTTTACTATTTCAATGATGTAATTATTAGTGATTCATATTTCAGTATAAAATAATGGGTTTGTGACAAATTAAGTCCAATGGAGGTGACTACATTGTCAAAGAAGAAAAGAAATCAATTAGATCGGGAAGAGTATGGATATGGATATGATTTAAGTCCCGATGATTTAGATGTGATAGGTCAAAATGAAAAAGCAAAAAAAGAAAATCAAAATGAAAATAAAAATAAACGTAAACCCTCTAGTAAGCAAAATCCTTCTATCTTAAATGAGTAATCAATATTACCAAAAATTCGCAAGCATTCCGAATAAACAGTCTACACTGTTATGGAACTTGCGAATTTTTTCTTATTGATTCGATTATTTTCGATAAATAGTTCTAAAATCCCTTATTTTTTCTTAAAGTATACCAATGAAAAATAAGGGAGAGAGAAAATGGAAATTGATGGTGTTTTTTCAGGTGGTGGAATAAAAGCTTTTGCGTTTGTTGGTGCCTATCAAGTTTTGAGTGAGAAGGGTTTTATCTTTAAAAGAGTCGCAGGAACGAGTGCTGGTTCAATCGTAGCTGCATTTATCGCGGCAGGGTTTACCGTAAAAGAGATTGAAAAGGCATTAGAAGAATTAGATACAAAATCGCTTCTTGATCCACCCAAATTTTCAAAAACTCTTCCTTTTATAAAATGGCTGAATTTATATTTTCGATTAGGATTGTACAAAGGAAAAGCGCTAGAAAGATGGTTGTACAAAAAACTAGCAGAAAAAGATGTGTATACATTTGGGGATTTACCAAAGGATTCATTGAAAGTTGTCACCTCCGATTTAACGAATGGTCGCATAATTGTCATACCTGATGACTTGCATTTATATGGAAAGGACTGGAGAGATTTTTCTGTCGCAAAAGCGTTGAGAATGAGCTGTGGTATTCCTTTTTTCTTTGAGCCGGTCATGTTAAGTAATGGAAAAGGAGATTCCGTATTCGTTGACGGTGGGGTATTAAGCAATTTTCCATTATGGATTTATGATAACGGTAAAAGGAAAAGGCCATTATTAGGATTAAAACTCAGCAGACCAGAAGGAGAAATTCCACCACAGATAATTGATAATGGGTTAAATTTATTTGAAGCATTATTTAAGGCGATGATGAATGCCCACGATAATCGATATATCTCAAGAAGACACGAAAAAAATATTATCTTCATTCCTGTTGAACAATATAGTGCTACACAATTTGATTTAGATGATGATGCAAAAGAGCAATTAATTCAATTGGGAAGGGCAAGAACTGAAGAATTTCTAAAAAATTGGCGACCCGTTATTTAACAATCACATATTTTTAGGAATTTATGAAATACTAAAATTAAAAAGGTCAAATGGAGTGGTTGCAATGCCAAAAACAGATAAAGAAATTGCTGAAAAAATATTAAATAATCAGTTAATTGGAACAATGGCTACCATTGAAGGAGATAAACCTCACACTCGCTATATGACGTTTTATAACGATAATTTCACTTTGTATACGGTTACGAGCAAAAATACCCATAAAGTTGAAGAACTTTCGAAAAATCCATACACACATATTTTAATTGGTTATGATGGGAAAGGATTTGGCGATGCCTATTTAGAAATAGAAGGAAAAGCGGAAGTTTCATCCGATGAAGGAATGAAAGAAAAAGTGTGGAACAAAGTATTAAGATTTTGGTTCGATGGTCCAGATGATCCGAATATGGTAGTTTTAAAAATCGTTCCTTCTCAAATTCGCATCATGAATTCGAAAGGAAAAGATCCGAAAATTATTCAATTTTAATTGATAGAACGATTGCTGATAGTCCTATCAATTTGAAAAAATAATATTTACTAAGTTAACAACATAAAAATGTTTGACGGCTTAGGCTTCATAATGTAGGAAGCTTGAGTCGTTTTCTATTTTATAGAAAAAGTTGATCAACGTTTATTTATTGATGTTTTTTAATTTTTATTAAACTAATCATCGAAGAATGTTTAATTTGAAAAATCCAAGTAATATCTTTATGTTAAAAAAGGAAACCTAAAAATAAAAAGAACCGTTACAAATCAAGAAGGGAATCTCCTTTTTTCTCAAACTTTAAAATGATATACTAAAGAGCATGTATGGGTTTTTTTGAAAGGGGGGGACATATGCGAAATGTAAAGAAAACAAACAATAAAGGAAACTCTCGTACCAGTCTTTCATTTCGAATGAACGTCCTGTTTATTTCGATTTTTGTTTTGTTCTCCATGCTCATTTTTCGCTTAGGTTATTTACAAATCGTAAAAGGAGAAGAATATGTTCGGGCAATAGAAAGAACGGAAGAAGTAGCGGTCAATACGAGTGTTCCCCGTGGAAGAATTTATGATCGATATGGAAGAATTCTCGTAGATAACGATCCGCAAAACGCCATTACATATACAAAGTTTCAATCAACGTCTCAAGAAGAAATGTTAGAAGTCGCTGAAAAATTGGCTATGCTAATTGAACAACCAACGAAACGAGTAACGCTTCGTGATAAGCAAGACTTTTGGATTTTAAAAAATACAGAAAAAGCCTATGCGAAAGTTTCGAAAGCAGAAGAGAAAAAAATAAAGGAAAAACATGAAGATGAGAAAAAGGCTCAAGCAGAAATCGACCAATTAGTGAGAGATCGAATTACCGAAGAAGAATTGGCGGAGCTAACGCCTTTTGATTTGGAAGTGTTAGCAATTTATCGTGAAATGTCTTCTGGATATTATTTGTCTCCACAAATTATTAAAAGTGAAAATGTATCCGATGAAGAGTTTGCACGTGTTTCTGAACGATTATATGAATTGCCAGGTGTCAATACGACGACCGATTGGAAAAGGGTGAAGTTAAGTTCCTTATCGGTATTAGGTAGAACAACAGTCCCTAGTAAGGGGATTCCAAAGTCTGAATTAAATTATTATTTAGCCCGTGGTTATTCTCGAAATGATCGGGTTGGAGAAAGTTATTTTGAATCGCAATATGAAGAATTACTTCAAGGCCATAAATCTGTTGTGAAAAATATTACGAACAAAAAAGGCGAAGTCATCGATATGATTACGACCTTTGAAGGGAAACCTGGGAATGATTTGGTAACGACGATCGATATTGAATTGCAAGCAGCTGCTGAAAAAATTGTTGAAGAGAAATTGCTGCAATTAAAATCGATGGGTGGTTCGTCCTTATTGGATCGTGCCTTTTTTGTGATGATGAATCCGAATACTGGTGAAATACTGGCGATGGTTGGAAAGAAAATAGAAAAGGATCCAGAAACGGGAAAACCATATGTGATTGATTATTCTTACGGAACATTTACGACAGCTTATGAAGCCGGTTCAACGGTGAAAGCGGCTACTATATTAATGGGATATAAAGAAGGCGTTATAAAGCCTGGTACAGTTTTAATTGACCAACCAATTAAGCTTGCAGGTACAAAATCGAAAAGTTCCATCTTCAACAGAGGTGGCCGCATTGCAATGAATGATTTAACAGCGTTAGAGCGTTCTTCAAACTCCTATATGTTCCAAATTGCTATGAAAATTGGTGGAGTAAACTATCGCTATAATATGGGGCTACAATTAAAAGAAGATGTTTTGAAAAAAATGAGAAATGGTTATGCTGAATTTGGTTTAGGTGTCAATACAGGAATTGATTTACCGAATGAATTTGCAGGATTCCAAGGAAAAATGGATACTCCTGGTAAAATTCTAGACTTAGCAATCGGACAATTCGATACGTATACACCGATGCAATTGGTGCAATATATTTCAACGGTAGCAAACGGTGGATATCGAGTGCAGCCAAGACTATTAAAAGAAATTCGTGAACCATCTAAAGATGGAAAAACTTTAGGGCCGTTAATTGAAGAAGTCCAACCGAAAATTTTGAATAGAATCTCAAATACTGAAGAAGAAATTAATCATGTAAAACAAGGGCTTCGCAGAGTATATATTGGCAGCCAAGGTACTGCCCGCGCTCAATTTGCAAATGCACCGTTTACAGCAGCAGGGAAAACAGGTACTGCGGAAGTAGTTTACTATGGCCCGATTCGAGAAAAATTTGGCACATTAACTGAAACAGTATCTCATGTTGGCTTCGCTCCGTTTGAAAACCCTGAGGTTGCTTATGCTGTGGTGATTCCTTGGGTGACAACAAACTTTAGCCAATATATTTCACATAACAATCAAATTGCCCGAGAAGTATTGGATGTATACTTCGAATTGAAAAAGAAATATGCAAGTAGTAAAATCACTGACGAAACTGTGAAGAAAGAAATTTTACCTCCAACTACGAATGAAAAAATTGATGAGGATACAGAAGAACAAGTTGTAAATGAATAATAAATTTCAAACAACAATTCAAAAAGCAACATTTTCTCCCAAGAGAAGATGTTGCTTTAAATTATGTTAATTACTATTTCAATCTAAGTAAATGTTGAACATTCGCTTATTGAGCGGTATAACCTCCATCTAACACAACTGCTTGCCCTGTAATTCCTTTAGCGGCATCGCTAGCTAAGAAAAGCGCTAAGGAAGCAATCTCATCTACCGAAATTAGCCGCTTTTGAGGAACTAAAGGGTAAAGGACTTCTTCTAACACATTTTCAACTGCTATATTGCGAGTTTTCGCCAAATCTTCAAATTGTCCTCGAACTAAAGCTGTATCTACATAGCCTGGACATATCGCGTTCACAGTTATTTGATGCGGTGCTGTTTCTAATGCGGCTACTTTTGTTAGACCAATTACACCGTGTTTTGCAGAATTGTATGCTGACTTTCCAGCAAATCCAATTAAACCATTGATCGAAGCGATATTGATGATTCTGCCGAATTGATTCTTTTTCATATGTGGAATCGCATATTTCATCGTAATAAATGGAGCAGTCAACATAATTTTAATCATTAATTCAAATTTTTCAGTAGGGAAATCTTCAATGAACGCTACATGTTGTATGCCTGCATTGTTTATTAAAATGTCAATCGAACCGTATTTTTCAACAGTGAAATCAATTGCCTGTTTAATTTGTTCTTCGCTCGTTACATCACAGACAACACTTGAAACATTATCAGGTAATTCCTTTAATGCTTGGTCTAATTTTTCTTGATGAATATCCGAAATGACGACATTTGCACCCGCTTCAGCAAAGTTTTTTGCGATTTCAAATCCAATTCCCTGTGCACTTCCTGTAACAAAAAGTGTTTTTCCTTTCATGTTTGGACCTCCAACATTATTTTTATAAACCTAAAGAGAATAGAATGATTGCTAGAATAGTTCCGAGTAACGGAATAATTACTGTTAAAGCGCCCATTGCTGGATAAGCATCTTTATGCGATTCTTGTGCAATGGCAGTGATGGTTGTAACAACGTAACCACTATGTGGCAATGTATCTAAAGATCCTGAAGCAATGGCGATAACCCGATGCAACTGCTCCGGATTAACCCCCATATCTAAGTAATGTGGTGCAATTAATGGTAAAGCGATAGATTGACCGCCAGAAGATGAACCCGTTAGGCCTGCTAATACAGCAACAGCAATAGCACCACCAATAAGTGGACTGCCAGGGATGTTCGTCATATAATCAACTGTCGTTAAAAAGGCTTCTGTTTGTTTCACAACTCCGCCGTAACCAACCACAGCTGCTGTATTCGCAATGGCAATCACGGCTCCCAGTGCACCTTCTGCAATTGCTTTATCACGATTTTGCATATACTTGAAACTGATGAGATAAGTCATAATAATTCCACCAAGTAAAGCAATGATCAATGCAGACGTACCCAAACGTTCATGGAAAATAAACGAAAACCCGAGCACAACGATTAATGGCAAAACACTAAGCAAAGGACTAGGAAGTGGTCGATTTTCTGCTTTATCTAGGTTATCAGTTTCTTTTGCAACGAATTTTTCGCCTTTCGTAACTGCACGATTGACCATCCATTTTAGCCAAAAATACCCTGCGACTGCCATGAAAATGGCCACGATTAAGCTAACTTGCCATCCAGCGTATGGAGTCGTTCCTAAGTGTTGGATTGGAATCCAGTTTTGAATCTCCGGTGAACCAGCAGAAGTCATCGTAAAAGTTACAGACCCTAATGCCAAAGCAGCAGGAATGAACCTTCTTGGTAGATTAGCTTCTTTAAATAGGGCTAATGCCATTGGGAATACCGAGAAGGCAACAATGAATAAACTAACTCCCCCATAAGTAAGTACTGCACATGCGACAACAACTGCTAAAATGGCATGTTTAGCACCGATTTTTTCGATAATCCATTTTGAAACGCTATCTGCAGCACCGCTATCTTCCATCACTTTTCCGAATATTGCTCCCGCTAAGAACATGAGCCACCAAGAACTAATGAATCCCGTAAATCCGCCCATATAACTTGTGATAAAATCTGGATCTCCTTCAGCAGCTAATTGTGGGAAAATTGTAATACCACTTAATATTGCTGCTATAAATGCTGCGAAAGGGGCTGCAATCAGCAAGTTTACGCCTCTCATCGTCAAATAAATCATTAATGCTAAACTACCTAGAAGCCCAATAAATCCTAATACCATAAAAAACCTCCTTTTTGTAAAATTCTAGAATTCTCAAGAAATTTCTTACATATTTTCAGAAATTCCTCATTAATACGTATGTAAAAGGGTAGAAATTATTCTCTAAAAATAGATGCATTATATTAAATAAGTCAAAAGTAACAGAAAATAATTTTCATAGATTTATATATATAAAATTAATCATATGATTGCGAAGCAGAGCTCAAATTTAATGAATGATTGCACAGCATAATATGCTTGATAAAGATTCTATTTTAAAAATTAAATTGCTATTGAAGAAGAATTTGGTAGAAGTTATACATGTATCAACCTATATAGCAACAATTATAAATGCCCACTAAGAAAATGAGTTTTACATGAAATCCGTTGTCTCCATCAGAAAAACTAGGGAATCATATTTTGGGAAAATTGTACGAGATGCTCAGAAATACTGGAAATTTATATTCTAGCTGACTGAGGCTCAGAATAATGGCAGAAGGAAGGGTAGGGTTAGAACTAAAATGAACTTTCATAAAATTTAATATGTATTTTGTTATTTCATTAACATAAAAACCGAACGATATTGAAAATAAAAATAGAGTTTCAAAAAATCGTTCGGTTTTTCTATTCCTTTTGTCTGGTGATTGCTGAGTATTAAGTATAAACTTTAATCTATTGTAATGGATTCTAAAGTGGAAGTGACAATATATTTTTCGCCTTGATCTGTATTCATTATATATTCAGATTTAATCTCTCCAAATCCTTCCGCGAAATATTTACGGTTTACATAGTTATCGCCGTTTTCTTCAATTACAATTACTTCTTCAAATGTTTTATATGGGATTTCAATACTTATACCTGTGTCGACAATTTTCCAATTGCCGAACGTTGTACCGACTTGAATTGGCATTGCAAAATAAGTCTCAATTGGCTGCATTGATTTGATTTCTTCTAATCCAGGGAAAGTTGCATCGTGATCAACCAGTTCTTTGTAAATGATTTCAATTTTATCATCGCCGATTTTATAAATATTCATCATGGTTACGCCGCCGTTATCGACAATCGTGCCTACATATTTTTTGTCCAACCAAGTTGTTTTTTCAGTATACGTTGCAAATTCATTCCCGTCTCCTATGAACTTCGCAATGGATTTATCAGGTTTAAAAAATCGACTTAAGTCTTCATGATTATTTTCTGAAGCATTTTGATTGGTTGGGGAAACATCGTTTTGATTAGTTGTGTTTTCTTGGGGTTGGCAGCCAATCAGCAGGAACAAAAAGCAGAGAGAAAGATAAAATGCCTTCATTGTTATCGACTCCTTTCATTGGTTAGTATTTATCATTATATAGTTTTATATAAATTCAAACACTAAATCAATGATAATAATATTATGTAAACTAAAATAGGTTTATTTATTGAATGACTATTATTTATAGAAATTTGACTATTATTTCTTGAAGAATGACTATAAAATCGATTATTTTGACTAATAAAACAAATTTTCGAAGTGAAAAATTAGCGATTGGCTAATATTGATGAAAATTTGACTATTATAACTGGAAGAATGACTATTAATTCGATTATTTTGACTAATAAAACAAATTTTTGAAACGGAAAATTAGTGGTTGGCTATTATCGATGCAAGTTTGACTAATATTTTTTAAAGAATGACTATTATATTCATCATTTTGACTATTAAATCGTTTGGTTTAAGTCAAGTCCCGATAATTGTGTAAAAACTCTTACACACTGTTTCCAAATCCGATTAAAGTAGCGTAAGTGGAATCAAACCAAATATAGCAGTTTTTGATTCCATTCCCCTCCCACATTTTTTAGCCGCAACTTCCATGGGGTTTTCTATCCATATTCGTAAAGGGCTGTCAAAGGCTCTTTTCACTTTGACAGCTCTTTGCGAATATGGAATCATCCCATAATGGAAGATGCGCGTGAAAAATAGTGAATGATTATCTACCTGATAGATTTTTTCGTCGATCATAGATTTCTTGGTAATCCATTAAGACAGCGCCAATCAAACGAAAAGCTGATTGCGTATTAGGGAAAATTCGGATCACTCTTTCTCTTCTACGAACCTCTTGATTCAACCGTTCAAGGGTATTCGTACTGCGAATATGAGGACGAATTTTTTCAGGAAAATTCATATATTGAATTGTATCTTCGAAACCTTCATCTAGAATTTTCAATGCTTTTTCAAATCGTGCTTGGTCACTAAACTTTTCAAACAATTCATCTTTAAATTGACGCATATCTTCAATCGTGACAGCTTCGAAAATTCGTTTCAACATTGTTCGGAATTCAGCAGTATCTTTTTTAGGTAACTTGTCAATGATATTACGTTTAAAATGAACATTGCATCTTTGCCAAGAAGTCCCGACAAATTCACGCTGGATGGCCTTTCGTAACCCTTCATGCGCATCTGAAATCACAAGTTTAGGGGATTGTAATCCTCTTGATTTTAGATGCTGGAAGAAACGACTCCAACTCTCCGCACTTTCAACGTGGTCAATATGACCACCAAGGATTTCACGTTTATTTTGATCGGTAATCGCTGTCGCGATATAAGCCGCTTTAGACACTACACTATGACCTTCGCGAACTTTAATATACATAGCATCGACAAAGATGTAAGGATAGTATGTAGTATTTAGAGGGCGATTGGCCCATTCATTGACAATTGGATCTAATTGTTTTGTCAAAGATGATACGAATGATTTGGAGACATTTTCTCCACAAAGCTGTTCAACGATTTTCGTTACTTTTCGAGTAGACACCCCATTCACGACCATCTCAAGCATAGAAAGAACGAAAGCTTGATCACAACGTGCATATTTTTCAAACACGGTAGTTGAAAACTCTCCATTGCGAGTTCTTGGAACCTTTAATTGAATCTTTCCAATACTCATCATTAAATCACGTTCATAATAGCCATTCCGGTAATCACGACGTTCGGGAGAACGTTCATAAGCAGCAGCTTGAAGATAGTCATCTCGTTCTTTTTCCATAAATTCATTCAGAATTAAAACAATCGCTGATTTGATAACAGAATCAAGATTCGAATTGATAATTGATTCTTTTAAAAGGCCCATATTTAGGTTAAACTTTAATAGAGTCATTTTTTCATCCTCTTTCTATTTGTTTTTATTGGGTCTGAAAACAGTGTAGCAAAAGAGGAGGAAAATGGCTCTTTTCTTTTTTACACAATTATATGGACTCTATCTTGGTTTATCGTTCGAGCAAGCAACTTACTAAGAATGTTGGTTATTATCCTATACTATAAAGAGTTGTTGTTCACCTAATCTTAATGTATACACAAAAAAAGGCTGTCGGAATAAAAACCGAACAGCCTTGCACTAAAATTACAATAATCCTTGCGCTTCTTTCCACTCAAGGAATTCGTCATATGTGCATTGTTTATCAAGAATAGTCCCGTCGTCTTGAATTTCAATGACGCGGTTTGCTATTGTTTGAATAAATTGATGGTCATGGGATGTGAAAATCATAGCACCTTTAAAGGCAATTAAACCGTTGTTCAGAGCTTGAATGGATTCTAAGTCTAAGTGGTTTGTTGGTTCATCTAGTAGTAACACATTTGCACCAGAAAGCATCATTTTTGCTAGCATACAGCGAACTTTTTCGCCTCCGGATAACACGGAAGGTGATTTTTTCACTTCTTCTCCTGAGAAGAGCATACGGCCAAGGAAACCGCGTAAAAATGTTTCAGTTTGATCTTCTGGAGAGAATTGGCGCAACCAATCGACTAATGTTTTTTCAGTGCCTTCAAAGTATTTTGAGTTATCCATAGGGAAGTAAGCTCTTGAAGTAGTAACACCCCATTTAAAAGTACCACTATCAGCTTGTCGTTCTTCCATTAATATATCTAGCAATGCGGATTTTGCTAAAGGATTTCCTAGCAACACAATTTTATCGTCACGATTCATTATGAAACGAATATCTTTAAATAGCACTTGGCCATCTTGCGTTGCAGTTAAGCCATCTACAGAAAGACAGTCATTACCAATTTCTCGATTCATTTGGAAATTGATATAAGGATATTTACGACTGGATGGTTTAATATCCTCCAATTGTATTTTTTCGAGCATTTTTTTACGGCTAGTCGCTTGTTTTGATTTAGAAGCGTTTGCTGAGAAACGGGCAATGAATTCTTGCAACTCTTTAATTTTTTCTTCTTTTTTCTTATTTTGTTCTTGTGCCATTTTTAAAGCTAGTTGGGAAGATTCATACCAGAAATCATAGTTCCCCACATAAATTTGAATTCGTCCAAAGTCTAAATCAGCAATGTGTGTACATACTTTGTTTAAGAAGTGACGATCGTGCGAAACAACGATTACAGTATTTTCAAAGTTGATTAAAAACTCTTCCAACCAACGAATAGCTTTTAAATCTAAGTGGTTTGTTGGCTCGTCTAATAGCAGCACATCTGGTTTTCCAAACAGTGCTTGAGCAAGCAATACTTTAACTTTTTCTGAACCTTCTAAATCAGCCATTTTCATATAATGTTTATCTTCGCTAATGCCTAAACCGTGTAAGAGAGTGGCTGCTTCTGATTCAGCTTCCCAACCATTTAATTCTGCAAATTCTGCTTCTAGTTCGGCAGCACGCATGCCATCTTCATCTGAAAAATCTTCTTTCATATAAATGGCGTCTTTTTCTTTCATTACGTCATACAGGCGCTTATGTCCCATAATCACTGTTTCTAATACCGTATATTCGTCATATTCGAAATGGTTTTGTTTTAATACTGCTAAACGTTGGTCTTTCCCTATGATTACTTGACCTTCTTGTGGTTCGATTTCTCCTGATAATATTTTAAGGAACGTAGATTTTCCCGCTCCATTTGCTCCGATGAGACCATAACAGTTCCCAGGCGTAAATTTAATATTTACATCTTCAAAAAGTTTGCGATCACCATAACGAAGACCTACATTACTTACTTGAATCATGTAAGTTCCTCCTTTAATACTACTTCGATGTGCAAAAAAGTTAAATTTTAACTTCTTTTTCTCTTTTACACATAATGGCACCATTATATCAAGAAGTGAAGTGAAAAGCTATAGAAGGTTTGGCATTCAAGGATGAATTAGTTTGAAAGAATAGAATTAAAACAACGTAATGAATGGGGACTGGTTAACAAAATATAAGCAGAATTGGAATCATGAGTAATCCAATTCTGCATTTTTATGTAGGAAGGGGAATGCAAAAGGGGATTATAATGTATAGGCAATGACATTTAAGAAAAGAAGGGAATTTGTCATATTAAATTAATCGAGTTTCTTTCTTCTAAACCAAAGCGTTGCAATCCATTTTTCACCTATATTAACTGGAGCGCCGCCATGTAATGTTAATTCATTTAATGTTTGATTGTTGTAAAAGTATTCAAAATATACAGCCATTCCTTTTCTAGGATACACTTTTAATCCAAGTTTTGGGAAATAGGTTTCTCCGCCATCTTCCACATCACTTAAATATAAAACAACTGTACAAATTCGATTATTGCTTGCTGCTTTACTTGTTGCTGCGAAATAATCAAAATGCTCTTTATACTCTTGTCCAGGTTTGTAATTTAAAATATGCAAACCTTCCGCATGTTCAACAGGGATACCTACAATAGAAGAAATTCTTTTTTCAACTGTTGATACAAGGTCATCTTGAACATCCGACAAAAATGCTCCACTACTAGTTCGGATATCGCTAACAATTTTTTCTACACCAATTTTGGAACGTTGAAGACGATTTCTTGATAATTCAATTAATCTGTCACATTCTTCATCATCTAATACAGAACCCAGTACAACGACTAAAGGTTCCTCAAATTTTACCAATACATCAATTTCTCTGTCTTCTGTTTTGATTTTGTTTCCAGTGAAGTTAAAAATTGTTGGTTCATTTGAACGAGTATTTGTAACATATGTAGTCAATGCTCATTCCCTCCGATTAACTGGAATATAATGGAATAAAAAGGTATAAAAAGGAATATTTTATTTGAATAATTAAATTTTACTATAATTTTTTCGTTTTATCATTACTGTTTTTTTGAGAATGGATTATTTTATAATGATTTCTTCCTATTAAAATTTATTACTATTAATATCATTGACTACTAAAGTATGAAGTCGGATATAGACACCAAGCACACTAATGGAGAAGGAAAGAGTTATACTCTCAGATTTTGATAATAATATTATGTAAACTAATTTTTAGGATAAGTGGTCAGAAATATATTTTTAGTGAAAGGCAGTAAATTATAAAATTAAAAACAGTCAAAAATAGAGCGGCAAAAGTAACACACTTTTAACCGCTCAACATTTATTTATTCCAGTATTTTTTAATGAATTCATCTCTTCCGGATTTCTTCCGGTCTTCAAGGTAATGTTCGGGATTTTTCTTGTAATAATCTTGATGATATTCTTCTGCTTCATAAAATATCATGGCAGGTCGAATCTCAGTTACGATTGGCTTTTTGAATCTGCCGCTTGCTTCCAGTTCTTTTTTCGATTTTTCCGCTAAGATTCTTTGCTCTTCTGAATGATAAAATATAGCTGTTTTGTAAGATTCTCCGCGATCATGAAACTGTCCTCCATCATCCGTTGGATCGATTTGCATCCAATAAACTTCAAGTAGTTTTTCATATGGGAAAATATTCGTATTAAATTCGATTTGAACGACTTCTAAATGGCCAGTTTTCCCGGACTTTACATCTTCATATGTAGGATTTTCAACATGTCCTCCCATATAACCTGACGTTACTTTTTCAATACCTTCCCATTCAACAAATGGTTTTACCATACACCAAAAACATCCACCAGCAAATGTTGCTTTTTCCATTTTTTTCACTTCCTATTGCTTAAAATTCTTAACAATGTTACAAGATAACTTTATAGTATCAAATTTACAACTTTTATATACAAAAAAAGCTTTTCGTAAAATAGCATAGTATAATAATTGATATCGAACTTATCGTTTTGATTATCGTTATATTTTTATAAAGTTATATGTCTAAGGGGAATGAATATGGAAGAAAATCAAGTTCGTAGTAGAAGTGAAAAACGTTATAAGAAAAAACGTTTACGTAAAGGTAGAGTAATACTATTTTCAATTTTCATTGTGCTGATTGCAATCATTGCATATTCTATTCACCAATATCGTACGGGGTTAGAACTGGCTGGCGAAGAGAATAAAGAAGAAATAGAATTTACACCCGATGAACCTAAAGAAAAAATCGAGAATTATTTAATAATTGGTGTGGATAGTAGGGGAGAGGAAAAATCCCGATCCGATACGATGATGGTTCTTTCTTGGAATAAAGAAACCAACGATTTAAAGTTAGTTTCTTTCATGCGAGATATTTATGCAGATATACCAGGATATGATCGTTGGAAATTAAATACCGCTTATTATTTAGGTGGGGTACAACTGTTGAAGGATACATTGAATCATATGTTTGAAATCCCGATTCATCATTATATGGTGATTGATTTCAAAAGCTTTGAAGCGATGATTGATATTTTAGCACCAAATGGTATTGAAATAGAAGTTGAAAAAGACATGTCCGCTTATATTGGTGTAACCTTAACAAAAGGTTTGCAACGTTTAAACGGTAAAGAATTATTAGGATATGCGAGATTTCGACACGATGCTGAAGGCGATTTTGGAAGGGTAGAGCGTCAACAAAAAGTCATTGAAGCATTAAAAGACGAATTGTTAAAGCCGCAAAATGTTAAAAATTTACCAAAACTTATCGGTGCGGCACAAGGCTATATCATCACGGATATGTCTTCAGTAGAGGAACTAAAAACTGCTTTATCAATTGCAAAAGGTGGATCACCTTCCATCGAAAAGATGACAATTCCTGTAGAAGGGACATATCGATTTAACTCCTATCAACATGCAGGATCGGTCATTGAAATCGACTTGGAGGCCAATAAGAAAAAATTGCATGAATTTTTAAAAATAGGGGAGTAGAGAAGTTTTTTTCAGAAATTATTCATGATAAAATAATTTTGTCGAAATTTGATGAGGTGATTTTTTGGAAAAAGACAAAGAATTAGAGCAAGAAGTAAAACAAAATAAATATTCCATGTTTCAGACAACAAAATACATTCGATTTCTTGGAGGTAAAAATTTACTTTTCTCGCTAATCGTTCTTTTATTATTAGGCTGCGTAATTTTCGTTTTTAATAAAGTTTCGTTTATCTTTTATCCGATTCAAGTATTGTTTGAAGTAGTAATACTCCCAGGAGTTCTTGCTGTCATTTTATATTATTTATTTAGACCGTTATTGTATTTGTTGGAACGGTGGATCCCGAGAATTTGGTCAATTTTTTTAATATTCATTATTGCGATTAGCGCCATTACATTATTGGTATTACTTGTCTTTCCATTTTTGCGGGATCAATTTACGAATTTAGTACATGAGTTTCCTGTTTATTTCATGGCAGTTGTAGAAGGGACTGTTACGTTTTTAAATAATTCTGGTGTGAATGAACTATTCTCAAAATACAATATTGATTATGACCGAGTATTACTGGATGTAACGAACAATTTAATTACGACGGTAAGGGAAACTTTTGCGAATTTAGCAACTACTGTAGCGAGTGGCATCACAGGATTTGTTTCAACGGTAACGGGAATCGTTTTATCTTTAGTAACAGTACCGTTTATTTTATTCTATCTATTATATGAAGGAGAAAAATTCCCAAAATTCATTTTAAGTATTTTTCCTCCTCGCATGCGAAATGATGCATCCAAAGTGATGAAAGCAATGGATCATCAAATCAGTCATTACATACAAGGTCAAATTTTAGTTTCTTTCTGCATCGGCGTCATGATGACAATCGGATTTTTAATCATTGGGTTAGATTATGCGTTTTTACTTGGATTTTTAGCGATGATTACAAGTGTTGTGCCTTATTTAGGGCCAGCCATCGCCATCACACCTGCCATCATCATTGCAATCGTAAATTCACCATTGATGGTGTTGAAATTAATTATAGTATGGACGATAGTACAATTAATTGAAGGAAAGCTTATTACACCGAATATCATGGGTTCTTCATTAAAGATTCATCCAATTACGATTATTTTCGTATTATTAACAGCGGGTTCATTATTTGGTGTGGCTGGGGTCGTATTAGGAATTCCAGGATATGCCTTGCTGAAAGTGTTAGTGACATACATGTTCCAATTGTTTAAAAGGCGCTATAATCGATTTGAAGAAGATGAAACGAATAAATATCATGTAGAATAAATCGGCTATTTATTAGCCGGTTTTTTATTTTTTAGAAGAAATATCTTCGCATGACTAAAGTAATAAACGCTGCTCTAAATAAAGAAAAACTATCATTCAACTATTCAAGTGAATGATAGCTTATCAATTCGAATAATATTAAATTTTTAATTCGCGTAACCGTTCAATCGCTTCCTCTAATAATTCTTTTTCTTGAACGAGGGCAATGCGTACATATCCTTCTCCTTCAGATCCGAATGTAATTCCTGGGACCATGATTACTCCTGCTTGTTCTATAGTTTTAAATGCGAAAGACACACTATCAATGGAATAAGGATATTTCGCCCAAACAAACATCCCTCCGTTTGATGGGGCGTATTCCCAACCGATTTTTTCTAGCCCTTTTGTAATGACATGATGTCTTTCAGCAAATGTCTTACGTAAATGATCAGTGATAACTTCCGAATTGTCTAAAGCAAGTGCGGCAGTGGATTGAATCGGTTCAAAAATACCGTAATCTAAATTTGATTTCAATTGTTTCATAATATTTATCATTTCTCTATTGCCAACGATGTAAGCTACTCTGGCGCCAGCTAAGCTGAAACTTTTTGATAGAGAATTGATTTCTATTCCAACATCCTTTGCACCTGGAGCATTTAAGAAGCTGATTGGTCCCTCTCCAGTAAAGTAAAATTCTGAGTAGGCCGCATCATGTAGGACGATAATGTTATATTTTTTTGCAAATTCTACAACTTCCGTAAAATATTCGATAGTAGGCATTGCCGGAACAGGATTTCCTGGTAAATTCAAAATAAGCAATTTCGCTTGCTGGGCAATTTCTTCAGGAATCGCTGTTAATTCTGGAAGAAATCCTCTTTCCTTATTTAATGGTATGTAATAGGGGCGGGCACCTGCCAAATGAATGCCGGCAATATAAGCGACATAAGCAGGATTTGTAGTGAGAACGATATCGCCAGGATCACAAAAGGCGATTGGTAAATGAACTAGTCCTTCTTGAGAACCCATTGTGAGTAAAACTTCTGACTCGGCATTAACATCTACTTTATTGACTCTCTTATAATAGCGTGCAACTGCCTCATTAAATTCCATTGTTCCTGTTAATGTGTACCCATAGGCAGCAGGATTTTTGCTTTTTTCCGCCATGTGATTGCGAAGCATTTCATGAGGTGGTAGATCTGGACTTCCAAGGCTCAAATCAATCATTTTCATTCCTTTTTCTTGATAAGCTCTTGCATGATCCTTTAATTGACCGAATATTGCTGGTTGGAATAATGACATCTTCTTAGAAGGTACAATATTCAATAGTAACACTCCTTAATTTTGACGAATTTGAATATAAAAAATATTTTAACATATTTTTCAATACTTTTAATCTTTCTTCAATACAGTAAAAATTAAGTTTTTTGATTTAATTAACAATTTTGTTTATGATACAAGAAAAATAGTAAAAGTTTTGGAGATGAAAATATGAGAGTGTATTCCCTAAGTGGTCCAAGTGGTTCTGGAAAAAGCACGAGCGCTTTACAGTTTGCCCATGATCATCGAATTGAAGCAATCATTGATGATGGATTATTAATTAAGAACGGTCAAAAAATTGCAGGTACTTCAGCAAAATTTGAAAAAAATACAATAAAAGCTATTCGAAGAGCGATATTTCAAGATGAATTACATAGAAAAGAAGTAATGGATGCAATAAAAAAACATCATATTCAATCGATTTTAATTATTGGAACGAGCGATAAAATGACAAAAAAAATTGCTGAACAATTGAACATTGGTCCAATTCAACAGTTTTATTATATTGATAACATACGCTCGAAAAATGAGATTAAATTAGCTCAATTTATTCGCTCGACTCAAGGTAAACATTTAATGCCCATTCCTTATCGTCAAGTGGAGCAAAATTTTTTTAAACGTTTTATTCAAAAAGGGTTTGATATTTTTTCAAAGAATCGGGTGAAATTAGGAGAAACGACGATTGTTCAACCTGATTTTCATCGTCAAACAATTGAAATATCACCGAATGTTTTTATTGATTTAATTCACTATGTTGTTTCGAATTATCCGGTTATCGCGAAAGTAGATTCTATACAATTCACAATGAAGAAATTGACGCCAAAAATTTATATATCCCTTCAGATTAAAGCACCAGTACATTACGATGTGGTCAATGCTATCGAAGAATTGCAAAAGCAGATTTCCATTGAATTTCAACGCCATTTTGAATTTGAACCAATGCAAATGCAAATTTTTATTAAAGGAATAATGTAAAGGACTGTCCAAAAACTACAATACTTTTTCGGACAGTCTTACTATTGCATTTTGTGTGAATTATATGAAAACATCTACTTGCAGTTATTGATTTTAGGCGAAAGGGAATTGATAGCCGTGATTTGGATTTACTAATGACTTTTCTGAAGCCTACAAAGCTTTAGTTTTTCCGTCTAAACTGAGGCATTCGTTTCTCAACGAAAGCACGAACTCCTTCAGGAAAATCCTCAGGATCGACAAAAGATGTAGTGCCTTGCCATAGGGCTGGAGTTGAGTTAACGCACTCTTTTACCGAATTTTTGACCGCCAGTAATGAAGCAGGGGACATGCTCGCCACTAGTTTTCCCAAACGAATAGAGAAACGAGTTAAATCTTTTTCAGGCACTAAGTAGTTTAACATACCGGCTCTATATGCTTCCTCTGCTTTAAATGTACGGCCAGTGAAAACAAAATCTTTTGTCGTTGCTGGGCCAACTAAATCAACGAGTCGTTTTGCAAACTTATTATTCAATGTAATGCCGAGCTTCCCAACTGGAATTCCCATGCGAGCTTTCTCAGAACCAATTCGTATATCACAAGCTAATGCAAGCTCAAGACCTGCTCCCATCGCTGGACCGTTAATGACACCAATTGTAGGAAGTGGTAAGTTTTCGATGGTGGAGATTGTATTTTCCATTCGAACAAAGGCCTCTTCAGCTTCTTCTAATGACATGCGATTGAATTCTTTTATATCTGAACCAGCAGTAAAATTCTCACCGGATCCTCGAAGAATTAATACTTTATTTTTTGGATTTTTTATAGATTGCGTAGCGATTTTTGCTAGTTGATCCCACATTTTTGCTGTCAAAGCGTTTTTTAATTGCGGTCGATGAATGGTGATAATGGCTAAACCAGCTGTTTCTTGATAGACAATTTTTGCTTCTTCTTCTTCGAGTCTCGTCGTACGAACTTGCATTCTCAATACCTCCTTTACATTAGTTTCATATTACTTGAATTAAGTAAATTATCCTACAGCTATTTCAATATTCACAATAAATTAAACAATTTTCAGAAATAATCGACAAATTTATTTAGTGAAGGGTAGGGAGGAGGAACAAAAAGAAATGAAACATTGTGATGACCATCTGCTCCAATCGCCGTAGTGATACTGCAAGCTCAATCGAGCACATATTTATATTAAATGTAGTGTTAGCCATTACAATGAATGTCTATTAATTAATATGGTTGAATATTTTTATTATAATGAAATACATAAAACATCAATAAAGGAGCATAATTATGTTGAAAAAAACAGTTTTTGAACAATTAAAACAAGCGATGAAAGAAAAAGATGTTGTGGCGAAAGGAGTTCTAACATTATTAAAATCTGCATTAGATCAAGCAGAAAAAGAAAAAGGCTCTGAACTTTCATTTGAAGAAGAAGTAGCGGTTATTAATCGTGAATTGAAACAGACTCAACAAGCGTTAGAGGGTGCAAAACAAGCGAGCCGTGAAGACTTAATTGAAAAAGAAAATCGTAAGCTGGAAATATTACAAAGCTTCTTACCAAAACAATTATCAGAAGAAGAAATTGTCAAAATTTTAGTGGACGCAGGTATTACAAAAGGAATGAATATGGGCGAGGCGATGAAAATTGCAAAACCGCTCCTTGCTGGCAAGGCTGATGGAGCAACAATCGCAAAAATGGTGAAAAGCCTCATATAAGGTTAACGAAGACTTGTTTAAATTTTTAGACAAGTCTTTCATTTTACCGTTGACAGAAAATTAAAACTGTACTATATTAGAATAAAAATAAAACAACTGTTATAGTACAATGTAAAAGGGGGATATGTATGACAATTTATCAAGAAGGCTATGAGTATTATGTTTCAAAATGTGAGCAGTTTGGTCTTGAACCAATCAATTTTACAAACTTTATCGAACATTTATCTCAAGAACAGTTGGACAGATTTAATGAGCATGCACGAATAATGAAAGAACAAGTTAAATAATCAGATAAAATCGCTAGATTATAGGAAAGAGGTTAATAATTTGGATATATTTAAAATTGAAGTCGATTAAAAGCCTCACTTGTTTTGTAACAACAAGTGAGGTATTTATTTGCAAAAAATTGCAGTATGTAAAAAAATAACACCATTTTCATTAAAAATGGCGTTCAATTAAAAAGATAATGAAGCTATTCATCCAATAAATCGAGTATACGATTGTATTCGGGAGCACCAATACAATCATAGTATTGGAAAAGTAAGTCGGAATTTACTTTGATTTTATCTTTATGATTTAAATACATTTGCTCTGTTAAAAAGCGAATAATTAATGGTACCGGTTTATCGTGATTGAATTGGTTCATATGTTTTTCAATGAATTCTTCCGATAAAACACACCTTAAATTGTTTCCTAAGCATTCAAAGTCTACGTATTCTATATGCTCATTTAAAAATTCATCCGTTAAATGTTTATTATATAAACATACGATTTTCCAATCAATTTTATCTTTATATCGATTTAACCAATGGGGCTCTAAAATCGCACTAATTAATGAAATTTGTTTTGCATTGTATTTGTTAAATTGTTCATCCATTTCTTCATTTGTTGGTTTTTTATAACCCATGTCATCATATAACTGGCAAGCGAGGGAAGGAATCCCTTTTACCATGTGTTCGCTGCCAGGCCATTTAAATGGACCGCGATCAAACTCAAAAAATTGGAAATCTATTTTTTCCTCTTCTTCCTCATATTCATCTTCATCTAATAAATGAATGGTTGCATATTCACTAAAATAAGTGTCATCTTCAATAAATTCATCAATTTCATCTGCAAAATGAGGATTGATTTCTTCTTTTTTACGTATTAATTCGTCAACAATATATTTTTTAAATGAAGGAGTTAGTCTTGCGAGTACTGGATAATTATATTGCAGCGCGGCAACATCTACTAAATCTAAATGATCGATTAAATATTTTTCAGTGATTTGATCACATGCATAACATACATAAGCAAAATCTACATATTTTAAATATGGCTCAAATTCCGTTGGATGCAACTTTATTAAACTATACCTCCAGTAACAATAATCCATTATAAATTTCTTTGATAAATGCGGATTGTCTCTTTGGATTTCTTCTGCACTTGTTTCATCAATAATAGGACCGTAATGAACAGGTATGGACGTGACATCAAAATCATCAGGTATGTTTAATTGTTCAAGGGTTTTTTTCGGATTAAATCGCTTTCGACGGCTTGGATGAGTTTTGATGGTATATGTCCCGATGGAACCTCTTTCGTCTAATAAAATATAAGATAATTCTTGTTTTTGATCTCTCGTTAACTTCGTATCTTTTGGAAATTTTACAGCAGCAAAATAAGTAATATCATCAAGATTGTAATAAAATTTATATTCTCCTTCACGAGTAAATTCAGACCGCGAATTATTTTTCTTCCAATATATTAACGCACCTAGAATGGGCGGATAATTTGAAAAATAGATGTTAGCAATAGAAAAAATATTATGAGATAAAGATTCATCATATACTGCTTTAATAAATTCGATTTTTTTAATTTTAAGCATGCTCGACCTCCATATTGTTATTATACCCTTTTAGGAATAATAACGTAGAATAAATTGTTTGAATAAATTGATGGAAAAAACAACAGTATTTCCATGTATATGTACTAATAGACTATCTTGTAAAGTTTATGAAAGTTATATCATAATCATGAATAATTTGCATTTAATTTTATTAATTTTAACAAATTCTTCATTTTCTTTGATTGAACATGAACAATAATTAAGTAAAAAATGATCATTTATAAAAAAAATCATCCACGAAAGTTTGGATGATTTTTTTATTCAAAATAGAACTTCTATAAAAATGTTTTTTAATGGAACAGCAAATATGATTAGAAAAACCAGGTTGCTAGTTTTGTAACAGAATAATTTTCCTCGAAATTTGTAAGAGAGGCAATATAACTCAAGTGGGCAGATCAAAAAATTAAGGTAGAGGAAATTCATCCTAAATAATATTGATAGTCTTTTCATTGCTGAAGAAAATATTTTCGAGTTGGTAAAAGGGAAGTGGGGAAGGGGAAGGACTAGCACGTGAAAATGATATGGTTACTCCAATTAAATTTGAAGGATTATATAAAAATTTTAGATAATACAGGAAGTTAGTGATTGTCTAATTACTGTGTTGTTATTATTTTTATTTAATAGGAATAGGCATTTGTAGAAGGAGATTTACGTTAGATGATTTTCTATAAAAATGTGAAATTTTTTCCTTCATTTCTAGTACATATGACTCAAATCAATTATTAAAACTTGCATTTATTATAGTAACTTCAAGAATGGAGGTGAATGAAGTGATGGAAAAACACTTTAACAATTTAGGATTAGAATTCGGTGACACTATTTTGGTAGGAGGCAATGGTTTTTCAAACCAACAAGGAATCTTCATTGCATTCCAAGATAATTTCTTAGTTTGGGTAACTTTCATTAGCGGAGCAACAAGATTATTAAGTACAGATACTACTAACTTAACAATTGCTAGAGCATAATCTAGTTAAAATATAAAGGGCGTCTCAATGCAATATGTAGGCGACCTCAATTTGTCGAGCGCTAGTTACACAGTTTCTGTAACTAGCGTATTTTGATTTGAACTATAGAGCGTCAAAAGCAGTGTATATGACATAAAAAAAGATGTTGTTGGGATTTATTTACAAGTACTCTATTTTAGTCTACCATTAAAATGGTATTATTCCATAGAAAAGGTGAGTTCATTGATATATGTGTTCGATTTAGATGGGACGATTGTGTTTAATGGGCAACCGATATCAAAAACAATTCTTCAATCGTTAAAAAAGTTGAGGGAAGAAGGGCATGAAATCATTTTTGCTTCAGCGCGCCCCATTCGTGATATGCTGCCTGTAATAGATAAAGAATTTCATGATCTGACAATGATAGGCGGAAATGGTTCATTAATATGGAAAGAGGGAAAAGTGATAAAAAGTCACACATTTCCAAAGAAGGTAGTGGAAGAATTAAAAGAACTGATTAATCTGTATCAAGCTACTTATTTGATTGATGGGGAATGGAATTATGCTTATACTGGACCGAAAACACACCCAATTTTTCATAATATTGATCCAGGAAAATTAGCTAAACAAGTAAATATAGATTCTCTTGATAAAATTGTAAAAGTATTATTATTAACAGCTAATGATATGGATAAATTATCTGAACAGGTCTTAAAACTTGAAGTTTTTGTACATAGACATCACAATGAAGATGTAATAGATATTAGTCCAAAGGGGATTCATAAAGGAAGTGCTTTAAAGTCATTGGGAATTGAGGAAAATACATATATTGCATTCGGGAATGATGCAAATGATATATCGATGTTTGAACATGCATTCCATAACGTGATGATTGGTTCAAACGAACAACTAGCACCTTTTGCGAAGGAAAGTTTATCGATGCGCGGCGATGTTGAACAAGCAATCTCAGATAAAATCCTCTCATTATTATGATAACTGAACAATTGAAGTGCGTTTGAAAAGCAATTTTTAGTAGCCATTTGATGCTTATAAAGCAATAAATTTCGACCTGGAGAGAAATTTTAAAATCATATAATAAGTGGTTTGGCCTGACAAAAAGTTCGTCAGGCCATATTACTTTTATCAATAAACTCGTTTATTATATTCTTATAGAGGATGGTTCTAAAAAATCCTTTATTTATTGAAAACACTCGCTCCGAACGATTTATTAAAATCTAGTAAAAACACGTACAGCTATTATGGAGGGATAAAATGGGGAAAAGTACATTTGTCATTAAACAAAGAGCTTACTTAAAACTTTATATGCTTCATGCAGCAGAGAAGGGAAGACTTTATGGACTTCAAATATTAGAAGAATTACAAAATCATTTTAAAGATCTCGGTTATAAACCAACAAAATCTGAAATTTATAAGTCCTTGCATGAGTTGTTAAAAGAGGGCTATGTTGTTAGGGAGCCAATAACAAAAGAAGGAACAGAAATGCAGACGATTTATATTTATAGGCTGGGAGACAAAGAGAAGGTAAAAGCCTATAAAGATACGATTAAAGCTGATATCGACCGTTCAATTGCACTACTAAATAGGGCTCTAAAAGATAATTATTCCCAGAAGAGAGGTTAAATAGAAAAATCTGTATCTTACATTATGTATTATTTGATAACCCATCCTCTATTACTTATTTTAGTCCAAGCAAATCTCCGATGAATGAAATGTCTGATTTTAGAATTGTTTATGATATACGGAACAACCGTATATAATAGTGATTGCTGAAAAGAGCGAGAGCAACTTAAAACGAAATAAAATATGGAGATGGAGTATATTTTGCTGCCAATGGAACGATCAAACCCTCAGTAGCATTTCTCGAGATAATAAATTTTCTACTTATAATATATAGGTGTTCAAACATATCAATTTTAGTTTTGATAAGTAAAGATTGTTGTTGGGAAATCACTTATATTTACGGTTAATTGGACTAAAACATCAAAAGTTAATGAGGATGATTCATGTGTAAATCAATGAAGTGAACCGTAATTAAAAAATACTTGCAAAAATACATGAGGCAAGTCAATTTAGATAAAACTTTTATTAATGATTCTTCTTAAACTTTTGAAACCAACAAATTGATACTCAACCATTTATTGATTATTCAATGGGTGGGAAAGAATTCATATTTTATGGAATGAAAATAAACTAATTTTTTATTTCTGTTTTTAGTTTACATAATATATCTTATCGGAAGTTAAATCTCAAAATATAAGAATACTTGTAATAGTGAGACAGAATTGAAATAACTGTATTTATTTTACCGATTTATTAGTTTAAATTAATAAAAATTTAATAATATGAACTGTTAAATTAATAAAATGTTTCAGTTATACATAACTATTTATAGGATCATCATTATTTCACATATGTTGATCTTGTACTTTCCTATAATTGTTATTCCTTCAATAATTATTAACTTCTATTCACACCAATTTCTTCGGTCATTGTTCCTAACTTTTTTTCCCTTTTTTCTATTTTTTGTTTTTTTTCATTATCCATCATTGTTATAATATCCCGAAAATATGTAAATTAATTGACAAATAAATAGTTCTAACATACTGCATATTTCTTAACTTTTGAAAAAAACTTCTCTTTTAATCTTGTTTTTTACTAAAAAAAATTGGAATATTTATAGAAAAAAGTTGTTGCAATTTTTTGAACTGTTAAATAAAATTAAAATTGTAAAATTCTTAAAAAAGAATTTTGCGCACACAAAGCAGCAAAAAAAATCAAAAATAAGGGGGTATGTTTATGGCGAAAGATAGCGGAAAGCAAATTGATTACGAAAGAATCGCCAAAATGGAATCGTTCAGACAGTTATCTAGAAAGAAAAACTCATTTCTCTGGACGATGGCAGTAATTTTCTTTGTCTTATACATGCTTCTTCCAGTTTTAACATCGTACACAGAAATTTTGCATCAAAAAGCAATTGGAGAAATTACGTGGGTATGGTTCTATTCATTTGGTCTCTTTATAATGGTTTGGGGACTGGCACACTTCTATGTGGGAAGAGCGAACAAATTTGACAAAGAAGCAAGAGAAATTATTGATGAATACGAAAGAGGTGCTGGTCAATGAGTCTTACTTCTATAGTCATGTTCTTAGCTATTGTTGCTGTTACTTTGTATATTACTTATTGGGCTTCTAAAAGAACCAGCACTGCAAGTGAATTCTATACTGCTGGCGGCGGCCTTAAAGGTTGGCAAAACGGACTAGCTATCTCGGGGGATTATTTATCTGCTGCATCATTCTTAGGGATTGCAGGTTCCGTTGCTTTATATGGATATGATGGTTTCTACTTCTCCATCGGTTATTTAGTAGCTTATTTAGTTGTATTATATATTGTTGCTGAGCCTTTACGAAATCTAGGTAAATTCACTTTAGCAGACATGATTACTGCTCGTTTCGATATGGCAAAAGTTCGTGGAGCAGCTGCATTAAGTACAATTGTTATCGTATTGTTCTACATGATTGCACAGCTTGTTGGTGCAGGTGCACTTATTCAATTATTATTCGGTATTCCTTATTGGGTTTCTGTATTAATCGTTGGCGTCATGATGACAATCTATGTATTGTTCGGAGGAATGACTGCTACATCTTGGGTACAAATTATTAAAGCTGTTCTATTAATGTTTGGTACTGCAATTATTTCACTTTTAGTTTTATGGAGATTTGATTTCAGCATTATTAGAATGTTCTCTGAAATGGCTACTGCTACCGAAGCAGGTGAAGCTTATTTAAATCCTGGTATGCTTTATAAGAGCGGTATTAATACAATTTCTACATTATTAGCATTAGTATTAGGTACTGCTGGTCTTCCACACATTTTAATGCGATTCTTCACAGTTAAAGATGCTCAAACTGCACGTTCTTCAGTAATTTGGGCTACTTGGATCGTTGGTATTTTCTATGTATTAACAATTTTCTTAGGATTTGGAGCAGCTAAATTCGTTGGTAAAGAAACTATTGTTGCTGCAAACCCTGCTGGTAACATGGCTGCACCATTACTTGCTGAAGCTTTAGGTGGAGATATTTTATTCTCATTCGTTTCAGCTGTTGCCTTTGCAACAATTTTAGCGGTAGTTGCAGGTCTAGTACTTTCAGGTGCTTCTGCCCTATCTCATGACATTTATGGTCAAATTGTTAAAAAAGGCAAAATTACTGAAAAAGAGCAAGTTATTGCTGCTCGTATTGGTTCATTAGTCATTTCCGTTATTTCTATTTTACTTGCATTAGGAGCTCAAACACTTAACGTTGCGTTCTTGGTATCATTAGCATTCTGTATTGCTGCATCTGCTAATTTACCAGTAATCATTTACACAATTTACTGGAAACGATTCAATTCTAATGGTGCTGTATGGGCTATCATTGGTGGATTAATTACTGCTTTAGTTCTTGTGGCAGTTTCACCAAACGTATGGAATCCAGAACCAGGTAAAGCGATTTTCGTAGGTACGCCATTAGTATCTTTAACAAACCCAGCAATTATTTCTGTTCCAGTTGGTTTCATTTGCGGTTGGATTGGAACTATTTTATCTAAAGAAACTGATTATGCAAAATATAGCGAAGTTGAAGTTCGCGCACAAACTGGTATTTCCGTTAATAAAGTCTCTCACTAATTCTAACCCTTTGATCCTTGAGTTTCATAACTCAAGGATTTTTTAATTGCACATCTTTTATCCATTACTCCCCTACTCTTTTCTCCAATTGTTATTCTCTATTTAATTCTTATTATAGTAGAAATATTTTTATTTTTTTATTGCTAGATGGTATATATCACAAATCTGTCACATAAAGCTTTAATAACTTTAATTGGTATGCAGTGGAACATGACGGGTTTGGAGGGATGTAATGTTGAAGAAAACTACCATTATTATTTTAACTTTGCTTTTCTTATTTGGAATACTAGCAGGCTGTTCTACCAGCACATCGAATACTTCTAATAACACTTCCAATTCAACAAATTCTAAAGTCATCAAAATTGCTGCTCATGCACCAATGTCTGGTAGTAATGCTATCATTGGTGAAGCCATCAAATTAGGCGCTCAAATGAAATTAGAGGAAGAATTAGCGAAGTTTGAGGAAATGGGTTTTACATTACAATTGGAACCATACGATGATCAGGCAGATCCAAAAAAAGGCGTATCCAATGCCAATTTGATTGGAGCATATGAATCTATTTACGGCGTTATCGGTCATTATAACTCTGGCGTATCGATTGCGGCTTCCGAAATATATGAAAAGTATTATGTTACAATGGTCAACCCTGCAAGTACAGCAACAGAAGTGACAGATCGGGGGCTGACAACAGTTAATCGCATCGTTGCAAGAGATGATCATCAAGGGCCTGCAGGAGCAAGATATGCGGTGAATGAATTGGGAGCAAAAAAGATTTTTGTTATTCAAGATAAAACAACATATGGTACAGGATTGGCAGACGCCTTTGTAGAGGAAGCTGAAAATCTAGGTGCTGAGATTGTAGGGTATGAGGGAATTACTGTTGGCGAAAAAGATTTCAATGGCGTATTAAACTTAGTGTTAAATAAAAAGCCTGATTTAATTTACTTTGGAGGTATTTTTGGCGAAGGTGGAATTCTTATAAAACAGGCACGTGAGAAAGGCATAACAATTCCAATTATGGGTGGAGATGCGCTCTATTCCTCAGCCCTTGTCGATATTGCAGGTGAAACAGTGAAAAATGTGTATATTACAAATATTGCTGGAGATGCGAGCTCTACAACAGAAGGTAAACAGTTTATTGAAAATTATAAGGCGAAATTTAATAAAGATATCGAGCCGTATTCTGCATATGCTTACGATGCGATGGGAGTATTTTTACAAGGATTAGAAAAAGCCATTCATGCCAATAACGGTGAGTTACCATCTAGAAAAGAAGTAGCAGAAGCAGTTCGATCCGTCAAAGATTATAAAGGCGTTTTAACAGACGTTTCTTTTGATGAAAAAGGCGATAATATCAACGCAAAATTGTATCTTTATAAATTTGATGAAGCAACTTATCCAGCCACATTTGTTGGTGAAATAAGCCAATAAAAAGACTTTTAACAACAAAACCAATTAGAAAAATAAACAATGCATTTTACTCAAAACAAAAAGAGGAAGGCAGATGAGCTTTCCTCTTTTTATCATTTTATTTAATTCGAAGGTTCCCTTCCCTACTCTCTCGATAAAATAACTATTGTTAGTAAAATGCATAATGATCCAATCCAATCAATCCATCCAAAAGCAACCCCTAAGAATGCTACAGATGTTAATGTTGCGGATAATGGTTCAAAACAAGCTAGTAAACTTGTTTCAGAAGCGCTTAAATATTTTAAGCTATCTAAATAAAAATAAAATGAAAGAACGGTTCCGCAAACAACGACAAATAAGAAAGCAAAGTTTGCCTCAATATGCCATTGCCCTTCAAATTGCCAAGGAGCTCTTATAATGCTAAAAACTATTCCACCTATTAACATTCCCCAGCCAATGGTAATAAAGGATCCCCATTTTTTTAATAATTTAATTGGATAAATCGTGTAAAATGCTAAACCAAGGGCAGACAGAATTCCCCATAAAAAAGCTTCTTTTGAAATCGTTAATGTCTGAATGTTTCCGTGAGTGACAAGCAAAAAAGTTCCAAAAAGTGCTGAAAAAACTGCAATCAGTTCTTTTAATGTCGGTAGACGTTTGGCAATAATAAGATAATACATTGTCACTAATCCTGGACCTAAGTATTGTAAAACCGTTGCTGTTGCCGCGTTTCCGTGTTTGATAGCAGCTAAGTATGTATATTGAACACCGATCATACCAAATATTCCGAAAATGACTAATGGAATGGCGTCATTTTTTTGTTTCCATATGTCAAAAATATGTTTTCCTTCTTTATTATAAGCAATGATTAATAATAACAATCCAGCAAGTAGTAACCGAACAGTTGTAAACCATTCTGTGTTGATATGTAAATGTTGAAACATATATTGGGAAACAGTACCGGATATTCCCCAAAACAATGCAGCAAGAATTACTAACGCCATTCCTTTCGAACGATGTTCAATGGATAACACTAATTTCCCCATAATGATTCCCCCAAAATAAACGATGATAACAATAGTAAACCGTTTTCGAAATTTTTTCAATTTAAAAGTGGACAACTCCATAATAGAGTCATCCACAATATTATGTTCTTATTGATTATAAATCCTTTATAACTTCTTGAATAGGTTTGAGAATTTTTACAAATAATAATTCACCATCGTTGTTTATATCGAATTTCAATGAACCATTTGAATAACGATCTGCTTTAGTGAGTTCAGAAATTGCAAATTTCTCTTGTACTTGTTTTTTCGTTACTACAAGTACCGAATCTTCTTCATTAACAACCAAAACGTTAAAGATACGGTGAGGATTTGTTTTTAATTCTTTCAATATGACAAGACCACGTTTAGCTCGGCCTGTTCGTTCGATTTCGGAAATACTCATCCGTTTGATTGCACCTCGATGGGTAACGACAAGTACATCTTGTTTAGCATCTTTTTCAATTACATTAACTGCGGCTAATATATCATCATCTTTTAAATTGATGCCTTTAACCCCACCTGTTTTGACACCCGTAATCGGTATTTCTTCCATGTTAAATCGTACTGTATAGCTTAAATATGATGTTAGGATAACATCCTTATCGGAAGATACAAGGTTTGCATAAATCATTTCATCGTCATTTTTTAGGTTCATTGACTTAATTGGTTTGGAGTATCGAGATACTTGATATTCAGCTAGACTCGAACGCTTCACTTGTCCTTGTTTTGATGCCGTTAATACATGTAAGTTTTCATCATCAAAGTTTTCAACGCCAATAGCACCTATTACTTTTTCGCCTTCTTCAATCGGAACAATACTTGAAATATGTTGACCTAAATCTTTCCAACGAATATCCGGCAATTCATGAACTGGTTGATAAATGTAGTTACCTTTATTCGTGAAAATTAATAGGTAATGTTGAGTATTCAATGTCTCTTCAAATAGTAAATAATCCGATTCTTTCATTGCAATATCTTCCGGGCTTGACGCTGCATAAGATCGTAGACTTGTCCGTTTTACATAACCATCTTTTGTAACAGTCACGACAACATCTTCGCTTGGCACTAAAACGTCTAGAGACAATTTGATTTCTTTAATTTCAGCTTGGATAGTGGAACGTCGAGGCTCGTCAAACTTTTTACGCAATTCTTGGATTTCTTTTTTAATGACCTTAATTAATTCTTTTTCACTACTTAATATTTTCGATAGTTTTTCTGTTGTTTTTTGTAATTCTTCATGCTCTTTTTGGAGCTGCGTAATATCTGTATTTGTTAAACGATATAATTGCAAGTTAACAATTGCTTCTGCTTGTGCTTCAGTAAATTGGAATTTCGATTGCAAATTGTTTTTTGCATCTCGTTTATCTTTAGAAGAACGAATTGTTTGAATGACGTCATCTAAAATGGATAAAGCTTTTATCAAACCTTCAACGATATGTAATCGATCTTTTGCTTTTTGAAGGTCAAATTTCGTCCTTCTTGTTACAACATCCTTTTGGTGATCGATATATGCATCTAGCATTAATGGAAGTGTCATCATTGTTGGTCGCCGATTATGAATAGCAATCATATTAAAGTTATATGTGATTTGTAAGTCTGTGTTTTTATATAGATAGTTTAAAATGGCTTCTCCATCAATATCTTTCTTTAATTCAATGACAATTCGGAGTCCTGCTGTTCGGTCGGATTCATCTCGAATGTCAGCAATCCCCTCTAAACGCTTATCAAAACGCATTTCATCAATTTTCTTTACAAGTTGTGCTTTATTCACATCATAAGGGATTTCAGTGATGACAATTTGCTCTTTTCCACCTTTAATGGGTTCTATTGTTGCTTTGGAGCGAATAATAATTTTTCCTTTGCCTGTTTCATAGGCTTTTTTAATGCCATCAATCCCTTCTATGATTGCACCAGTAGGAAAATCAGGCCCCTTTATGACTGTCATTAAATCATCTACAGTACAATTTGGATGGTCTAGACGCATCAATATTCCATCTAATACTTCTGACAAGTTGTGAGGTGGTATATCTGTTGCGTAACCTGCAGAAATACCAGTAGCACCGTTTACAAGTAAGTTAGGAAGTTTAGCAGGAAGCACAGTCGGTTCAGTGTCTTGGTCATCAAAGTTTGGAACGAAATCGACTGTTTGTTTATCAATATCTTTTAGCATTTCTGCAGCTACAACGGAAAGGCGCGCTTCCGTATAACGCATTGCTGCTGGGGGGTCACCATCAACCGAACCGTTATTTCCATGCATTTCAATTAACGGATAGCGAGCTTTCCAATCTTGGCTAAGTCGTACCATTGCTTCATATACGGATGAATCCCCATGAGGATGGTAGTTACCAATAACATTACCGACTGTTTTCGCAGATTTTCGGAATGGTTTTTCATGGGTATTCCCTTCCCTATACATCGCATAAAGAATTCTACGTTGCACAGGTTTTAATCCATCTCGAGCGTCGGGAATCGCTCGGTCTTGAATAATGTATTTACTGTAGCGACTAAAACGATCGCCAATCACGTCTTCTAAAGTTAATTCATGAAATCGTTCGGTTGACGCCATTATTCTTCCTCCTTATGTTGGATGAAATCGGTTACTAAAGTATTTGTATCTTCTTCCATACCAAAATCTACATTGGATTCTATCCATTTACGGCGAGGTTCGACTTTATCACCCATTAAAGTTGTAACGCGACGTTCTGCACGGGCGCCATCTTCAATCGTTACACGAATCAGTGTTCTCGTTTCAGGATTCATCGTCGTATCCCATAATTGGTCCGCATTCATTTCGCCTAGACCTTTATAGCGTTGGATAACATAGCCCTTCCCTACTTTTTTAATTTTTTCTTGTAATTCATTTTCAGTCCAAGCATATTCAACAACTTCGTTTTTACCACTGCCTTTTGACACTTTGTAAAGCGGTGGTAAAGCTAAATAGACTTTTCCAGCTTCAATTAATGGGCGCATGTAACGATAGAAAAATGTCAGTAGAAGAACTTGGATATGGGCACCGTCAGTATCTGCATCGGTCATTATAATAATTTTATCGTAAGCCGCATCCTCTAAATTAAAGTCAGGACCTACTCCGGCTCCGATTGTATGAATAATGGTAGCAATCTCCTCATTTTTCATAATGTCCGTAAGTTTTGCTTTTTCTGTATTAATAACTTTACCGCGGAGTGGCAATATCGCTTGGAACCTGCGATCGCGACCTTGTTTTGCAGAACCCCCTGCAGAATCACCTTCCACGAGGTATAATTCATTTTTTTCGGGATTGCGAGATTGGGCAGGTGTTAACTTCCCAGAAAGAATTGTTTTAGCTTTTTTGCCCTTTTTACCGTTTCGTGCTTCTTCCCTAGCTTTTCTCGCTGCTTCCCTCGCTTGTCCAGCTCGAATTGCTTTCCGAACAAGAGATGCGGATAATTCTGCATTTTCTTCTAAAATATATAACAATTTTTCTGATAAAACAGATTCTACAGCAGTGCGGGCTTCGGGAGTTCCAAGTTTACTTTTTGTTTGACCCTCAAATTGTAATAACCTTTCTGGAATTCGAACGGAAATGATGGCGGAAAGTCCCTCTCTTATATCGGTACCTTCAAGGTTTTTATCTTTTTCTTTTAATAAACCGACTTTTCGTGCGTACTCATTAAAGATACGAGTTAATGCAGACTTGGCACCAGTTTCATGAGTCCCGCCATCTCGAGTACGAACATTATTGACGAAGGAAAGAATAGTTTCGGAATACCCATCATTAAATTGGAAGGCAAATTCTACTTCTATATCATCATGAGTGCCTTCCACATATTTTACTGGATGGATGACATCTTTTTCTTCATTTAAATATTCAACAAATGCTTGAATTCCGTTTTCATAGCAAAATACTTCCCGCTTTCCTTCTTCCCTTTCATCAATCAGTTCAATTGTCAAACCTTTTAAGAGAAAAGCTGATTCACGTAATCGTTCAGCTAATGTATCATAATTAAATTTTGTTGTGGAAAATATCGTATCATCCGGTAAAAAGTGAACGAGTGTTCCAGTTTCTTTTGTCGTCCCAATTAATTCAAGGGTTGTTACCGGTTTTCCACCATTTTCAAAGCGTTGGCGATGAATTTGACCATCACGATAAATTGTTACTTCAAGAAACTTAGATAGAGCATTTACAACGGATGATCCCACACCGTGTAGACCACCGCTTGTTTTATATCCACCCTGACCAAATTTTCCACCAGCATGAAGCACAGTGAATATTATTTCAGGTGTTGGTTTACCTAATTTATGCATTCCTGTTGGCATTCCACGACCGTAGTCTCGAACGCTAATGGAATGATCTTTATGGATTTTGACGATGATATGTGAACCAAATCCAGCAAGGGCTTCATCCACTGCATTATCTACAATTTCATAAACTAAGTGATGAAGACCTCGGCTGTCAGTGGATCCAATATACATCCCTGGACGTTTCCGTACAGCATCCAAGCCTTCTAATACTTGAATGGCATCGGCATCATATGTGATCCCTGTTTGATTTATTGCCAAATTAAATCCCTCCAAATACAAACATCCGTTCTGTATCACTAATCGTACAGAGAATCGTTCCATCTGTCAATCACTAGTACATTCGAGCATCCTTTTCATTTTAACAAATTTTTGAAAAGAAAAAAGAAAATTTTTCATAAAGTGTACTTTGTACTGTTTTCATCTTAAAAATAAAAGATTGCCTAATAAATATACTTGCCAACACAATCGCTTTATTTATTTTACAAAGGATAACATATATAATAAATGAAGACATTTCTTTGATTCACGATTAAACATATGATTTCCTTCCACTGTACTATATTTTTTCGCGAATAATAGAAAAAAGCGAAAATGACCTTTCTCTTATAAGAGAAAAAGTGTAAAATGATTATCGCTAATAGTAAAACGTTTATTTTGAAAGGAATCTTGGTATGATTAATGTAATAGCAGTCATTTGTGCGTATTTAATCGGTTCGATTCCGTCTGGATTATGGATTGGAAAAATTTTTTATAAAACGGATATTCGAGAATTTGGAAGTGGTAACTTAGGTGCTACAAATACATTCCGCGTATTAGGAAAAAAAGCTGGAATGGTTGTTACCATCATGGATATTTTAAAAGGTACAGTAGCAACGATACTACCAATATTTCCGTTTTTCAGTGATACGATAGTACATCCTCTTATTTTAGGAGCAATAGCCGCGGTTGGACATATGTTCCCAATCTTTGCAGGTTTTCGTGGCGGAAAAGCTGTGGCAACATCAGGCGGTGTATTGTTAGGTTATTCATGGCCGTTTTTTATAATTTTAATCATCGGCTTCTTCATCAGTTTAAAACTGACGAAAATTGTTAGTTTATCGTCAATGGTTGTATCTGTCATAGCCGTGATTTATAGCATTATTTACTGGTTACTTACTGGTGATTACGCATTATTTATCTTAGTATTGATTTTAGCAACTTTTATATTTTATCGACATAAATCCAATATCAAACGCATCAAAGAAGGTACGGAACCGAAAGTTAAGTGGTTATAATGTTTTTCGAAAGGATTTGGCGTAAATGAAAATTATTATTTCGGATGAAGCGTTGGCTTGGTTCAAAGAAGAAATGGAAGTAGAATCAGGTGATTACATAAGGTTTTACGCTCGTTACGGTGGTTCTTCCCCTTTCCATGAAGCTTTTTCTTTAGGAATGAACCGTGAAAAGCCTCATAATATTGGGGTTGAAACGGTTGTAGATGGCATCCATTTTTATGTTGAAAAAGATGATGAATGGTTTTTCAATAATCATGACTTATATGTTTCTATTGATTCAAAAACGGATGAATTAATTTACGACTATAAAAAAATCGAGTAGGAGGGAGCGATTAACTCCCGTCCTCTCACACCACCGTACGTACGGTTCCGTATACGGCGGTTCAATTAAGATGATTGACGCAAGTCTTTATAACTTCCGTGAATAGCTGTTCTCTTTATGCCAGTGGTCACTCCACCCTCCAAGAGGTCTCCCACGGGATTCACCGCTTCCTTCCTCAAGTGAGGTACTACGTTTTCTGTGTTCATCATGACTCACTGAATGCCAAGGGCTATTCTCTCTTAATTGTTCGGTCCTTCTTAGTAGTTCTAAACCAACTAATACTATGACCTCTGCTGACTTCTGACGGTTCAGCTACTTATCACTAAGTAGGTTATGAAGCGTACTTCACATATCCGCCAGACCTCCCCGGGTAAGAATGTAATCTTTCCTTCCATCTATCTGCTTCATTTACTCTGTACCACCTTTGGCAGAAAGGACTTTGTTTTGTTTAGCAAACTCATCCAATGATACCTAGCCTTATATGAAGTTCGTGTTCCTCAGACCGGAAGTTTGCCGCTCGCTTCCTTCAGATTCCGCGTCACCACGGACACCCTTGCGTTAAGCTAACTGTTACTTCTGCCTTCACAGTTCGGGACTTACACCCTATAGATTACACCCATGCCAGGCGCACTAAAAAAAGGAAGTGGATCAAAAAATCCACTTCCTTTTTACTTAAAATTTTTTTATATCGATAACTTCTTTTTCGTATCCAAGTGCTATTACCATTTCGTTATATGCATTTAACACTTCATTATATAATAGGTTTACCTGTTCTTCATTTACTTCTCCATCCATCTCATAGCGTGCAGCATCAAATTGGCTACTAAATTCATTTAATTTCACTTTAAGAGTTTCTACTTGTTGCGATTGTCTCGCTTCCTCACTTGCATATGTATAAACATTAAATGAATGCTGGTTAGCAGTAAATTTTTCAATTAATTCGGTACGTTTTTTTCCTTTGACTGAAGCAATTTTTTTTAATTGTTTCATTAGATCCATTACATTACGGCTTTGATTTACGAGCGTTTCAACCATATTCATATGCAATGTCCCTCCCCAACATACTTAACTATTATCCACTTCATTATTTTATCAAAATTAAATGTAAATAGCATAAAATCTAGTACAAGTAAATAAAAAAAGCAATCATATTCAATCGAGTAGGAGGGAGCGATTAACTCCCGTCCTCTCACACCACCGTACGTACGGTTCCGTATACGGCGGTTCAATTAAGATAATTGACGCAAGTTTTCATAACGAGCTTCAAGACTTTTCAGCCCTTGGTTTCTCCAATAGGAGTTACCAAGGGTTCTGTGTAATATTGGACTATTTGAAATACGCCAATAACTCTTCCGAGTATTTCCCCATTCATACGCTTGCCATTGTGGTACGCCAAGTTGAATAAGGTTGCGTATCTTTGTTTTCGGTTTCTTCCAGTTCTTCCATAGACACATTCGAAGTCTTCTACGAATCCATTTATCTAATTCAAGGAATATAGATTTGGTGTCTGCTAACGCAAAATATCCACACCATCCCATTAGATATTGATTCAGTTTCTGAATGCGGTATTCCATCGGGTAGGGCATCTTGCGTGATGTGATTTCACGAACTTTATTCTTCATTCGTTTAAGGCTTTCTTTTGCGATACGAACCTTTGGCTCTTTATGATAGGTATAGCTAAATCCTAGAAACTTACGTTTCCATGGACGGTCGACCGCTGATTTCTTTTCATTTACTTTCAGTCGTAGTTTTCCTTCAATGAATCGTTGAATGCTTGCCATTGTGCGAAGTCCTGCTCGTTTACTTTTCACGTAAATGTTACAGTCATCCGCATATCGAACGAATTTGTGTCCTCTTCTTTCCAATTCTTTATCTAGTTCATCTAGTACAATGTTAGATAGTAGCGGACTTAATGGTCCTCCTTGTGGAGTTCCTTCTAATGTGCTTGACACCACACCATTAATCATGACTCCCGATTGTAAATACTTACGAATCAATTTCAGTAATGGTTTATCTTGGATTCTCTTCGCGAGTGTACCCATTAATCTGTCATGGTTGACCTTATCAAAGAATTTCTCCAAGTCCATATCTACAACCCATCGATGTCCATCTCTTATATATTCTTTCGCTTTCCTCACCGCATCATGGGCACTTCGGTTTGGTCTAAATCCGTAGCTGTTTTCAGAGAATGTAGGGTCATACACTTTTGAAAGTACTTGGGCGATTGCTTGTTGAATCAAACGGTCTGTTACGGTAGGGATTCCTAGTAAACGAACACCGCCGTCAGGTTTCGGGATTTCGACTCTGCGGACTGGCATTGGTTCATAAGTTCCCTTGAGAATTGCCTCCTTAATAGATAGCCAGTTTTCGACTATGTGCTGTCGTAGGTTTTGTACGGGCATCATATCTACTCCGTGGCTTCCTTTATTCTGTTCTACACGTTTTAGTGCTTGAAGCATGTTCTCCCGTGACAGGATTTGATTCAAAAGCATCGTTATTCTCCTTCCGTGAATAGCTGTTCTCTTTATGCCAGTGGTCACTCCACCCTCCAAGAGGTCCCCCACGGGATTCACCGCTTCCTTCCTCAAGTGAGGTACTACGTTTTCTGTGTTCATCATGACTCACTGAATGCCAAGGGCTATTCTCTCTTAATTGTTCGGTCCTTCTTAGTTGTTCTAGACCAACTAATACTATGACCTCTGCTGACTTCTGACGGTTCAGCTACTTATCACTAAGTAGGTTATGAAGCGTACTTCACCTATCCGCCAGACCTCCCCGGGTAAGTACATGCACTTTCACACCATCTATCCGCCTCATCTACTCGATATGACCTTCGACAGAAAGAGCTTTGTTTTGTTTTGCAAACTCACTCAATCATACCTAGCCTTATATGAGGTTCGTGTTCCTCGGACCGGTGTTTTGCCTCCAGCTTCCTTCAGATTCCGCGTCACCACGGACACCCTTGCTCTTGGCTAACCTCTACTTCTGTCTTCGGGGTTCGGGACTTACACCCTATAGTTCATGTACATGCCGGGCGCACAATAAAAAAGAAACTGGCCTTTTGCCAGTTTCTCACGAATTTATACTTCTCCTCTTTTACGAGCAGCAGCTTCATCTTTAATTTCTTCACGGAAACCTTCGATTGCTTTACGGCGACGCTCATTCTTTTCTCTAATTTTTTCTCTTTCTTCAGGACCTGCAAATTCCATACTTGCTTCTGCTTCATGAATATTTTTAATTGTATTTTTCACCATTGTTTGTAATCGTTCTACGTTGTTTGAACGATTGTCTGGATTCGGTTTTCGATTTGCCATTGAATGCTCCTCCTCCTTCAAAAAATTCAGTATTAGTGTGAATCGAATAATATGAAATATGCATCTGGGATTGCTTAAGAATTTGGTTCCGATTCCATTAATTCATTTTTCAATAATTCCTCATATTCTTTTGAAGTTCTGATTTCAACCGTAATCGCCCCAGGTCTGTAATAAGCTTGAATGAGAAAAGGGATTCCGGTTGTATTTTGGAATTGGAAGTCTAAGCCTCCAAATGAAACCGTAGCATCTCTTCCTTTTGGAACGTATCCAACATCCATGGAATGATGATGTCTTTCGATAATTTTAATTGGAAGCTGATCAACAGCATTAAATAATGTGGAAGATGTTTGACATATGCCTCCACCAATTCCCATTACCAATTTTCCATTCACGATTTCAGGTGCTATTTGATAACCGTAAGCAATTTCTCTAGGTCCAACGACTGCATTAAAGGAAAATGTATCTTCGCTGCCAACAATGATGTTATGAATAGCTGCAGCTGAAATCTCGATGTTTTTACTTCTCCCTGCTTTATTTGGATTAAAGAATGTAGTATAGGAAGCGAGTACAACTTCTTTTAAATGAGGAATATCAGTAAGTCGATAATTGCTATCAGTAATCTTTAATGGGATTTCAATCTTTCCACCAGTAAATGAGCGCTTTAATATTTCTTCTAACAACTGAGTAGTATTGACTTCAATTCTTGGGGAACCTTTAATAATTTCACCATCTTCATCAATTCGATCAAGGGACATTTCTTTGTAGTAATATGGTTCAATTTCATGAATCCATCGTTCCACTTCACTTTTGAAGATATTTAAGTCTAATTCGATGTCATAATCATACGGATGAAAGGAATGGACTATCTCCTTTGATTCGGGATCAATTATCTCGATGTTGATGGATTGATTATTAGAAAAAGGAAAATCAATCGTGGAAGCATTCACAAAAGTCTGGTTCAGAAACATTAATAAACTGAAAAATACAAATAACTTCTTCATCAACTATCAACACAACCTAATCAATATTTTTATAATTATGTTTCCCTATTTGTACGGACTCATACAAAAAATGAGCAGTCTGAAAAATCATTTTGGATGGCTGATTGTCATGTACGTTTTAGTCACAGATTAATTTTGCAGCGAGGGAAACTTGCATTGATTGTCGGAGGAGGAGAGATTTATATAAGTTAATTGTTATGAAGAAGTAGGGGTGTCAAGAATTTCTCTCGACACCCTAAGTAAATAAACAAGGAAAATTATTTAAAATTTAAACTTTTGCGCTGTTTCGTTTAATGTTTCTGCCATTTTTGCTAATTCATTTGCTGCCGAAGCAATTTCTTGCATTGTACCATGTTGCTGTTCTGATGCCGAAGCAATTTCTTGAATGCTGCTTGATGTTTGCATTGAGCTATTTAATACTTCATTAATGTGATGTACAATTCTTTCAACATGTTCTTTAATTGTTGAACTTTCATCTAAAATTTTATTCATTTGAGTGGAGACTTTTTTGACAGCAATCGTAATATTCGAAAACTCATTTCCTGCTTTATCGACATATTTCATTCCATCCTGAACCGCATTATTTCCTTCGTTCATTGCAAGAACAGAATCTGAAATTTCGCTTTGAATTTCTTGTATTAATTTACTAATTTGTCGAGAAGCATCACTAGATTGCTCTGCAAGTTTTCGAACTTCATCTGCTACCACGGCGAACCCTTTTCCATATTGACCTGCTCGAGCCGCTTCTATCGCTGCATTTAAGGCTAATAAATTAGTTTGATCTGCAATGTCTGTGATTACTGAAACAATCTCATTAATTTCATTCGATTTTTTACCAAGTAAATTAATTGCCTTTGTTGCAGTGTTTGTTTTACCTTCGATTGCTTTCATTTGGTTGATTGTTTCTTGAATGACTTCAGTACCTGTCATAGCAGCCATAACTGCATCATCTACATTATTATTCGTTTGTTGTATGTTTTCTGTTATCGCATGAACACGATTTGATATATTGGAAATAAGTTGGTTACCTCTTTCCATAAAACTTGTTTGTTCATCAGTACTAGCTGAAATTGTCTGAATGGATGCGGAAATTTGTTCTGTAGCAAGCAATGTTTCTTCTGAGCTTGCTGTAAATTCTTCGCTTGAAGCTTGTACTTGTTCAGTAGCCTTCTTAATTTCTGCTACTAAAAGTTTAACATTATGAACCATATCATTGAAATGTTCTGTTAATTGGCCTATTTCATCTTTATTTTTACATTGAATTTTTTCGATATTTAAGTTCCCTGCTGCAACTTCGTTCATGCCTGCTGCAACTCGCAATATTGGTTTAGTAATCGTTTGAACAATCATGATGCTGAACAAGATAATAAAAATTGCTGAAATTCCAATAATGATATATACAGTATGCTGAATCGTTTTCGCTTCATTTAATACAATTTTTTCCGGCGTTTCTAAAATTAATCCAAAGCCAACTGATTCAATAGGAGCATGTGCAAATATGTATTGTTCACCATTTAGACTAAGAGAAGAAATGCCCGAACTATTCAAGCTCTCTTTTAGAATATTGACTGTTTCTTGTTCAAGATTAGACTCATCAATATGTTTGCCAATTATTTCTTCATTATTAGCAACTTGGATATATCCTAAGTTGTCAATTAAAACTAAATTAGAAGAAACATCTTCATCATTTTTTAATAGTGTGTCGACCAATATTTCAAAATTTGCAGAGCCACACATAATTCCTATTATATTACCGTTGTCATCTTTAATGGGTGTCGCCCCTACGATGATTCGATTACCGGTAGCTTTAGATATTAATACTTCAGAATATGTACTTTCTCCTTTTAAAGCAATTGGATAATAACTACGATCGGAATAATCAGATCCAATACTTTCAGGTTTTGAATGAGCTATAACGGTTCCATCAGTATTAAGCACAAACATCGTTTCAAATACTTTTGATCGCGCTTCAAGAGTTTGTAAATATGGAATCATACTTTCAGAATCCATCGATTTCATAACATCACTTTCTGCTGCAACTTGCATTTCTCCCATCTGTGCGGAAAACCATTGATTGACAAATTCCGCTTTACTTAACAAAAGATTGTGCATTGCTTCTTCTTCTTTTTTGACAGTAATTTTACTATTCATGTTTTGAATAACAAATGAAACTAGAATTAATGGAAGCACTGAAACCAGTAAAAACCAACCGATAAACTTCTTTTTAATGCTATACTTTGCATGTAAACTTTTAATTTCCCCCAAATGAACCCTCTCCCAATAAATATAATTTTTAGATTTTTCAATTTATTATATAACTAAAACGATTAGAAATAAATAACTTAATAGTAATTTAATGGTTGTAATTTATGTTCATTTTTTCTATTATTCTAACATAATTTTCTAAAAAAGGAGAAAATTCTGCACTGAGCAGATTTTTCTCCTTATAAACAACACAAACGTATTTGAATATGATTTTAATAATGTTGTTCATAAATTGTTTTGTAAACCAAATTAACAATCGATTTTATAAATAAAAGTTAATACAACATTTCAAATAAACGGCTGTCCGCAATATTCGTATCGATTGGGCATACTTTTGAATCTCTACCATACTGCCATATCCATACATTTCCTTTACATGATACTTTTGTTGGATCGAATTTCGGTGCTAATTGTGCTTTCGTTACGCCAGGTGCTGGTTCTGCACTCCATAATATAGCTTGATTGGCAACGAGTTCATCATCGCTGACAGCTTGACAATAAGCATTTGCAAAGTTTCCTTCCGTCGGATCATGATAAAAGCCCGGTTTAAAATCAGTGTTATACAAATAATTGACATAACCACGAATCCAATTGCTGTCTACTTCAAAAAACCGTTCAACATTTGCAAATATCGGAGTTCCCTTTCGAATACCGAGCCGTTTTGCATGATAAGAAGCAAACATTGCAACCATTCTTCCTTCGTTCTCTCCAACTGCTCTTTTAAAATCGTTATATATTGGGAGTATCTTTGTTCCGCTATTGTGGAGCAGTTCAATTTCTTCGCGATCTAAACCGTCAGAAGCTCCTTCTACACGTGTTAAATATCTCCCCCAAAACTCAGGTTTCCCATAATTATTTAAAACACAATTGTAAAGGTCTGTCGTCACTTTTTGTGATGAATCAACACCCCAATGATAAGTAACCACTTCCGTACCTCTTTTCTATTAGTGTTTCCACTATTTATATATATTGAAATGTAGCAACAATTGTTCATAGAAATGAAAAATGAGGGCCGCATTTGACCCTCACTGAATTCATATCTTTGTAAAGATAATGCCCATCAATGCCGTGATTATCCCAACGATTTGATACAATTTTAGTTTTTCATGAAATACGACAAAACTTCCACAAACTACGACTAAGCAGCTTAATGATACGATGGAAAATACTATACTTGCAATTCCCGTTTGTAAAGCAAAGAAATAACAACTATATCCAATTACACTAATTATTCCTACCACAAAACCAATTTTTGCTTCCGGTGTCTGCCATTTCTCTTTTTGAATGAAGCTGTTAATCATTAAATAGACGGTACCTCCGCCGTACATGCAAATTAACATGTTGAGTGGCTGAATGTGCAAATATGTAGATGCTTTCATCAATATACCGAGAACACCAAGTGAGAGAATGGCAAAGCTAATTCTCATCATCCAAGGTAAATATTCTATATGCATATGATTGGAAGGAGAATATTGAATCAAAACGGCTGAACAAATCATGATGATAATGCCAATCCATTGCAGGAGCGTAATATGTTCATGAAAAATTAATGCTGCGCTTAAAATAGGAATGATTGCATTCATACTAATTAATGAACTGGTGATGCTTGCTGGTCCTTTTTCAAAGGCTTTAGACATTTGAATATTGCCGTTTGTATTTAATATTCCGATTATCGCTCCAAGTACAACCGAAGCAAAGTTAAAATTATGTAATCCAACAATTAATCCATAAATCATTGTTAAAATAAAAGCAATCAAATAAAAATAAAGTTGAATATGTATTTTTGAGTACCCTTTAGTAGTACTCCATTTAAAAATCATATTATTTGCACCAAAACAAAACATGGTAGACAATGCTGCCCCGACCCACATAAGTAAGCACCTCTTGCAAAATTTAATTCATTCTATTTTAGGTTCTATACATTGAAAATTTCAATGATTTTTCAATCAATAATTTTCTTTATTTTCACCATATTTTCTACCTTATGTTATTTGCTATAATGATAACTCAAATAGAATGGACCCACCTCAAACCAATGGAGAAGGGTCCAGTACATAAAACAATATTAATAATTTTTTTCTAATCGCTCTTGTAAATTGATTAAAACTTCCTTGGCTCTTCCTTCTATTATACAATCAAAGTAGGTTGAATGATGTGCAATTTCTTTATTGATGTACACTTTTTTTCCTTTGGTCATCTTAGGAAGTTGGTTTACCGGATATACTTCCAAACTTGTTCCAATAACGATGACTAAATCTGCACTTTGAATATTTAATAATGCATTGTGCCATGCTCTTTCAGGAAGCATTTCACCAAATAACACAACATTTGGTCTTAAGTTTCCTTGACAATGAGCACAATGTTCCTTGGCTAAAAAAGCTTCTTTTGAAGCGCTTCTTCCACACGAATGGCAACGAAATGTATAGATGGATCCGTGCAACTCTTCTACTTGGGTGTTGCCTGCTTTTGAATGGAATCCGTCGACATTTTGAGTAGCAATGTGTTGAAGGATTCCTCTTTTCTCCCAATTCGCAAGAATATAATGTCCTTCATGGGGAGAACATTTGTCCAGTAAATTAATTCTCATAGAATAAAATTCATGAAACAACGGATAATTGGATTCTATAGCGTCAACTGTTGCAACTTGCTGCGGGTCAGTTTTTGTCCACCAACCAGATGCAGAACGAAAATCGGGTACACCGCTTTCTGTTGACATACCCGCACCAGTCAATACAATTGTTTTTTTCGATGAACGAATCCATTCAACAACTGTTTGTATTTGGCTCAAATCCCCCACTCCTCTCTCTTATCCTTATCAATATTTATCTCATAAATTTTCCAAGAAGAAAATAAAAAAGTGCGATGGAAGTAGTGAATCCATTAAAATGCTTTATCGTACAGTTTATATATCTGCTCGTGCGGATAGATAAAACGCTTGTTCGTATGAATATGTCGCTTGTGCAGATAACTAAATCGCTCGTGCGAAAAAGCAGAACACTTGTTCGGATAAATGAATAATCGTGCGGATGAATATATCACTTGTGCAGATAACTGAATCGCTCATACGGATGAATACATCACTTGCAGATGAACCACAAACTTGTGCAGATGCATACAAGTTCGCGCTGATGAAGCCTACTCTTGTTCAGTTAATAATTAAAAGTCTGTGCCAACATTACTTAACAGGCACAGACTTTTGTTCATCATCGTAGTAAAAATTCCGCAGTTATTTCATATCCCCGCATGTAATCTGGTGAACCCGGAAAACTTTGCATAAAACCATGAACGTTTCCATCAAAGCGAACAAGTTTTACATCAACACCAGTATTTTTTAATATCTCTGCAAAATATTCTCCTTCATCACATAAAGGATCGTATTCCGAAACAAAAATTAAAGTGGGTGGCATTTGAGCTAAATACATATTATTTGTGTGAAGGGGGGCATAATAGGAAATAGATGTATCCTCAAGATTGGAGATATTCAAAGAATGCAATGTTAAATCAATTCCGTACTTTCCATTAAAAAGCATTCTTGAAATATGGGGACTGTTCTTTATATGTTGGTCTAATTGAATAATTGGATAATGTAACACTTGCTTTTTAAATTGGAAATTTTGCTGAATAGTGAAATCAAGAACAATACTGATGGCAAAATGTGCGCCCAAACTTGGACCACCTATTGCAATATGATCCGAATGGCCTCCTAATTTTTCAACGTGTTCTATAATCCATTTTGTTACGTTATAACAACATTGAAGCATTGATGCTTTATCCGAATTCGTATCATAATCGACTGCAATCACTTTGTAGCCAGTTAAAGAACAAATCATTCGACAACTAACATCATGGCTTTCAACACCACCCGGAATAAAATCTCCTCCGGGGAAAAAAATGAAAATAGGATGTTTTTCCGCTTCATTTGGTGTATAAATGCGAATGGGAATCTCAGAATTCCCTACTTGAACAATTCGATCTTCCACTTGAAATACTTTTGGACGTTTTTCTAAAGGTGGATTTTTTACTTTAATCCCCGTTTTCCTTGCATCCGGATGTTGTTGGAAGTACTGTTCGATATATAAATGAATCGGCATTACTTCACTCCTTTCATTGACATAATTGTGATGGATTGCTCCATACTAATCGATACACTGTACAATTAGAATGTCCAAATGAATAAAAGGATATGACAAATGAAAAAAACTAAGTATAGCCACTAAATCAAGTTTCTATACTTAGCATGAAAAAATTGTGCTGCTTAACAAACTCACTATTTCAAATTTATCTCTATAGTTAAGGGAATCATCCTCATCGACGAAAATTTTCGCAATAAATCCACTTCAAATCGTTGATACTACTGGATTTTCACCCATTTTTTCATTAAAACCATGCACTCTCAGACGCATCGAAATCTAATTGAATGAATAACTCCCTTCAAAATGAGCTGTAAATCGTTTATACAGCACGTATTTAATAGTGAAAATTATTCCTTTATTTTACTTTTAACTGCATATAATGTATATTATATGCAGTTAGATTTTTTTCATGGAAAAAGTATTTTTATTGAATCGGTACATTCGCACGTTTTAAAAAAATCGCATTCGCCTTAAACGAATACGATTTCGTGTTAATTACTCTTCCCTATTCCATTTTTTAGATGAAAGGAGGTTTTAAGATGAATACACAGGAAGCAAAAAATCAATTGGACTATTATGAAGATGAATTAGATATTTTTTATACGTATATGGAGGATTTAGGTTATTCGCCTCACACGATAAAATGCTATCTGTCTGATGTACAATCTTTTCTATTGTTTCTTCATGAAAAAGATGATCAATGTGTTCCACTCGATGAGGTTGGATCGAAGCATATTCAAGCGTATTTGAGGAAAACACAAAAAGGCAAAGCCAAAACAACTCGCAACCGAAGATTAATGTCTTTACGAACATTTTTTAAATCTCTTGTGAAAGCGGAAGAATTAACCGTAAACCCAGCAGCAGAAGTTGATTTAGCGAAAACAGAAATGAATTCTCTTCCTACCTATTTAAATGATGATGAGCTTCGACTGCTTTTTAAATGTATTAAGCATGATCAATACTATATACGCAATAAATGCATTTTAATGCTTATGAGTCTAGCTGGATTACGTGTCATAGAAATACATAATCTGAATACAACAGATCTTATTCGAGATGAAGATGAGCCAGGGATTAAAGTATTAGGAAAAGGAAATAAATCCAGATATATTCCCTTACCTACTCCTTTGTTTAATTTACTTTTAGAGTACGAACGAATGTATAGACCTTTACCAAAACCTGAACATCAAAATGCTTTTTTTGTTTCGAAACGCGGAGAAAGAATTTCAAGAAGAAGAATACAAATGATTGCAGAAGATACTTTTGCTTCGTTAAAAAGTTTGCCTGATTTCACTTACTTACAAAACAAAAAGTTATCATCTCATAAATTGCGGCATACTTTCGGGACTAGACTTGTGCGCGGCGGAGTTGATCTTGTTACAGTACAAGAATTAATGGGACATACAAACTTGAGTACAACCCAAATTTATACGCACGTGAATAATAAACAAAAGCAAGAAGCGATGAGAAATCAAAACGTTGGGAAATTTTTTGAATGAGGTGTCTAGAAAGGCGAATACTTCCAGACACCCTTCACTTTCTACAGCAGGAGCAATGACTTCACAAAATTTTACTACTATGAATAATAAATAAATTTTATTGCATCCATTCGTAATCTTCTCTCACATTCTTCGCAGCGGAAAATTTTACTCTTATTTTCCTTAAATAATTGATATTTTAAAGACCCCTCATATAAATTAAATTTTTGTTTGCAGCTAGAACAAATTACCTCATAGTAAATCATCGTTTTCCTCCTTAGTGAAATGTTTTTAGTTATGACTCCAAATAACATTGCTGAACATCTAACTATGGACTTCGCATAAACTTACCACAAGAAGTTTTTAAAAAAGATATGCATAACAACAATAATATGCTTTCAATTTTTAATGATCTAGGAGATTGCTGAACTTCTATGAGAGGAGTAATATGATAAACAGTATAATATTCAAAAATACCTTAATAGTTCCTTTTTAATTGCAAAGCTATGTAACCGTTTTCATCTTTAGATTTAATGTTACATTCTATTAGTTGATTATGATGGCATTTTCAATGTTTGTTGTTCCAATTTTTTACTTATAATTTAATTATAGAACAGTCATACAAAAAATGAAACTAAAGAGAATTCATGAAAATTTTCTGAATGGTTATCAATATCCTAACTGCTCATTTATTGATTCCTTATCAATAAATTCCATTTCTATTTAATTTGTTTACACAAAACATATATAAGACAAAATATATCGAATGAATATTCTAAGCACACACCCATTAGTCATTTGCCTCATATTCTAGACAAAAAAATAAATTGAGGGAAGTGAACTATGGGAATTGAGTTGACGGCACTGCATTGGATCTATGTTGTGTTTATTGTATTGATCATCGGCTTTATGGTGAAACGCAGGGACACTACATTAATTTGTATAGTGGGTATTTTTTTGCTGTCTATTACAGCAACCGGAGATTTCGTTGCTTCCATCAGCAAAGTGTTTTCAAGCTTCATTTATGCCATCACCGAGTTATTATCGACCATCATCATCATTTGTGTCATTGTTGCCATGAGCCGCGTTTTACTGAAAACGGGCATTAATGAAGTGATGGTTTCCCCATTTGCAAAAATTATAAAGAATCCAACTTTAGCGTTTTGGACAATCGGAATTTTAATGATGCTAATTTCTTGGTTTTTCTGGCCTTCCCCAGCTGTTGCATTACTTGGTGCTGTTTTGTTGCCTGTTGCTATTCGTGCTGGACTCCCCGCTCTAGGTGTTGCGATGGCAATGAACTTGTTTGGCCACGGTATTGCCCTCTCTGGTGACTTTGTTATTCAAGGAGCGCCGAAATTAACAGCCGATGCAGCTGGACTTCCGGTTCACGAAGTCATTTCTGCAAGCATTCCTCTAGTGATTGTGATGGGGATTGTTACGACAGTTGTAGCATTTCTATTGTTAAAACGGGATATGAAGCGCGGTACGATTGACATGATTGGAAATTTTGATGGTGAAACTCAGGAACAAGAAGAGGTTGACACAAATCTTTTATCGATGAGACAAAAGCGAATATTTGCGATATTGATACCAATTGCCTTCTTATTAAATGTAGTGGCTATGTCTATATTTGATTTAACTGGTGGAGATGCGACAGCATTAATTGGTGGAACAACGTTAGCACTTCTATTACTCCTTTCAATGTTTGCCCATAAAAATGCTGGACTAGAAAAAACGACAAGTTATTTAATTCAAGGTTTCCAATTTGGTTTTAAAGTGTTTGGTCCTGTTATTCCAATTGCCGCATTCTTCTATTTAGGAGATTCTGGATTTACTCAAATCATCGGCAATCATTTACCAGAAGGATCTCAAGGCATCATTAATGATTTAGGGGTCGCACTAGCAGCGGTTGTGCCTTTAACCGCTGAAATTGCTGCAGTGACAGTTGCAGGAGTTGGCGCAATTACAGGGTTAGATGGCTCCGGATTTTCTGGTATTTCGTTAGTAGGTTCGATTGCTAATCTATTTGGTACAGTGATTGGTGAAGGAACTGCTACTCTTACAGCATTAGGTCAAATTGCAGCCATTTATGTTGGTGGTGGAACTTTAGTACCATGGGCTTTAATTCCAGCAGCAGCAATCTGTAATGTCAGTCCATTTGAGTTGGCTAGAAGAAACTTAATTCCAGTAGTAATTGGATTATTTGTGACGACAATTGTTGCGATGTTTTTAATATAAATAAAGAAAGAAACCGTATAACAAACGTTGCGGTTTCTTTCTTTAGTGCGCCTGGCATGGGTGTAATCTATAGGGTGTAAGTCCCGAACTGTGAAGGCAGAAGTAACAGTTAGCTTAACGCAAGGGTGTCCGTGGTGACGCGGAATCTGAAGGAAGCGAGCGGCAAACTTCCGGTCTGAGGAACACGAACTTCATATAAGGCTAGGTATCATTGGATGAGTTTGCTAAACAAAACAAAGTCCTTTCTGCCAAAGGTGGTACAGAGTAAATGAAGCAGATAGATGGAAGGAAAGATTACATTCTTACCCGGGGAGGTCTGGCGGATATGTGAAGTACGCTTCATAACCTACTTAGTGATAAGTAGCTGAACCGTCAGAAGTCAGCAGAGGTCATAGTATTAGTTGGTTTAGAACTACTAAGAAGGACCGAACAATTAAGAGAGAATAGCCCTTGGCATTCAGTGAGTCATGATGAACACAGAAAACGTAGTACCTCACTTGAGGAAGGAAGCGGTGAATCCCGTGGGAGACCTCTTGGAGGGTGGAGTGACCACTGGCATAAAGAGAACAGCTATTCACGGAAGTTATAAAGACTTGCGTCAATCATCTTAATTGAACCGCCGTATACGGAACCGTACGTACGGTGGTGGAGAGGACGGGAGTTAATCGCTCCCTCCTACTCGATTTTATATGCTTTTGTGAGTTAATGTTCAAAACCATCAACGTATCTTCCATCTTTCGGAATTGCCAATTCATCGAAGTGATGAACTAATTGGGCTAATCCATTTTCCAATTCTTCACCCGACATTGGAACACCGTGTCCACATAGTGCCACTCTTGGACGAAGATAAGCGAGTTTTGTAACGCTTTCTCTTGCTAATTTCCAATTCGTTGTAAAATATTTAGGTGGGCCAGAGATTTCCTTTTCTTGTACAAAAACTTTAAACAAAGACTCTTGTTTCACCGTAACGAACGCATCACCAGCAATTAGCGCACGGTCGCGTTCACGAAAAAGAGAGATATGACCTGGTGAATGTCCCGGTGTTGGAATCCACTTCCATTCAGGTAACATCGGGATTGTTCCATTTTTCGGCAGTGCATGAACAAAAGAATCTAACTGTATTGGCTGTTTAGGAAAGTATGGTGACATTCTCGCAACGAGTCCACGATCTACCGTAGGATCTGGATTTGGATAGCTTTGTTCTCCTATTAAAAATGGGATTTCTTCTTCATGGGCATATACTGGGACATTCCAATGTTTTACTAAATCAACAATTGCGCCAACATGATCAAAATGTCCATGGGTTAAAAGAATCGCTTTTGGGCGGGCATTTTGACCGAAACGCTGCTCAGCTTCTTCAATGATTGCATTAGCTGATTTCGGCATTCCCGCATCAACTAAAACCCATTGATTGTCTTTATCTGGATCACCAATAAAGCAAACATTGACTACTTGGATTGTAAAATGATATAAATCCTCTGTAATGTTTAGCCCTACCCCACTTAATATAGAAGTGACGGGAATAAATTTATAATCATCACCATAATGTAGCTGTTCGGACATTTCATTACCCCCTTTACATATTATTGAGTATTTCCAATTATGAATTCTTTATTTGTTCAAGAACTTCATTTTGCACTCGCTATTGTCATTCATATGTATGAATTGTTTTATTAATAAAAAAACTGTAAAAATTCTTCCGTGGAAGAAGAATTTTTACAGTTTTCATTAAATATGATAATCAATTGGTTCGTAACCATCGACAAAATGCCAGTCGTAAGGTGTTTCTTGGTAAACATAGTAGTTCAACCAGTTATAGAATAATAGGTGGGCATGTGCTCTCCAACTATTTTTTGGTTTTTTTGTTGGGTCATTGTTAGGAAAATAGTTTGCTGGAATGTCTATTGGTAATCCTTTCTTTACATCACGCTCATATTCTTCGGCAAGGGTTGTTGCATCATATTCCAAGTGTCCTGTAATCATAATGTGTTTATTATCTTTTGATTGAATGATAAAAGGTCCTACTTCTTCAGAATAGCTCAACAATTGTAAATCAGGATGTTGTTGCACTTCCTCTAAGGAAACTGACGTGTATCGAGAATGAGGTGCCACAAATTCATCATTGAAACCACGAACTAAATCGTTTGTTAAGTCTGTTATAGTGTGTGAATAGATACCAGAACATTTTTTCGGCAACTCAAATTTCCCTATTCCGAAGTGATAATATAGTGCTGCTTGTGCCGCCCAACATATATAAATTATCGATGTCACATTGTCTTGTGCCCAGTCTAAAATTTCAGTTAATTCTTTCCAATAATTAACTTCTTCAAATTCCAACCGTTCTACTGGTGCCCCGGTAATGACCATTCCATCAAAACGGCGATGCTTGATTTCATCAAAAGTTTTATAAAACATCTCTAAATGGCTTTTTGACACATTTTTTGGCTCATATGAAGCTGTATTTAAAAATGTTACATTTGTTTGTAAAGGAGTGTTACCGAGTAAACGCAATAATTGTAATTCTGCTTTTTCTTTTTCAGGCATCAAGTTAAAAACCAAAATATTTAATGGTCGGATTTCCTGTGATAACGCACGGTCTTCTTCCATGACGAAAATCTTTTCATTTCTTAAAATTTCTCCAGCTGGTAAATTCTTCGGAATATTAATTGGCATTTCTCATGTCCCCCAATTCTACATTTAATTAATAAAAAACCCTCTCATTCCAGCATAGGAAATGAGAGGGTACAAACATTTCATGTACGCACTCTCTTATCTCCCAAGGCATAGCCTTGCTGGAATTAGCACCTTTCTAACAATCGTTAGAGGTTGCTGAAGCTTCATTGGGCCAAGTCCCTCCGCTTCTCTTGATAAGAAAGTTTTGAATCCTTATAAAATTAAGATAATCCTAACACATTTAATAGGGATTTGCAATATTAGGTTATTTTATTTTACTCTGCATTTTTGTTAGCCATTCCGAGCTCTCTTTCTCATTCAATTCTTGTTCTAATTGTTGATCCCAACTATTAAATAATGTATTCCATACGCGGATAAATAATTCCTTGTTTTCAGCGTTCCAAATAATGAATTCGATACAAGGGACATCATTTACTTGAGTATTTTCCATTGATAGTATGGATTTGATTTCTTGATGATCTTCTTCCAGTTCCGTCGCTTGCATGTTTTGTATTGCTTTCATCATAAAAGGTGCACTTACTGGCCCCTCTTCATTACGTATATAACGATAGATTTGTTCCGGAAAATCATCAAAGTCTAATACTTCCTCAATATCGCCTTCTACGATTTGATGATGTACAGGGCTATATAGTAGCTCTATTGCTACGGGTTCTAATTCCTCTTCAAATACTCCTAGAGAAAATTGTTTCATTCCTTTTTCGGTAAGTTGATAATAGTTATTTTCCCGTATCAACAACCCATTTTTTTGCATTTTCCGTAATAAATCTTCTATAAATAGTGGCTCTACCAGTAAAATTTCACTGAGCTGTTCAGCCCTTTCGAAAGTTGATTTTTGGCAAGAGAAAAGTAAGATTTTCATTAATATATCCATCGTCCTCTTTCGAACTGGCTGATAAGTGATTTCATACGTATGCATCGGAATACACCAAATATCCGTATGAATGATTAAAGCAGATTTTTCTTTTTCAAGCTTTTTTATTAATTGTTGCTGTATTTGATGGAGTTCCATGTTTATGTTAAGAACGTCTCCTTCGTTATTTTTCGAATACCTTGTTGTTTTTCCACTACTTCATATAGATATTGATACATTTCTTTAGTGTTCTTTGCTTTTGGTCGATTCATGAACATTTCTGAGCTGCCAATAATCATCAGTAATTCTCTTGCTCTCGATAATGCAACGTTTAACCGGCGGTAATCTTTTGCAAAACCGATTTCTCCATGTGGATTGTTTCGAACCATACTTAGTAGTATAACGTCCATTTCCATACCCTGGAATTTATCGACAGAGCCTGTCCGAATATGTAAATGGGACAAATTCAACTCTTCTATTAACAAATTAACTCGATTTACTTGCTCTCGATAGAAACTAATCACACCAACGGATTTTAAAGCATCATTTTCAAGTAAGCCTTGTTCTTTTGATTTTGCAGTTGCTTCGTTTAAATCGATTAATAGTTTCCGTATTGTTTCTAGTTCGGAAGAGTTAAATAAACTAGCGCCTTCCTTCATTCTTTCTTCAAAGTAATGTGGCTCGTTTGGTAGATCGAACCATAATAAATGTTCATGGCGTTTTACATAATTTCCATTTAATTTATGATCTCTTGCTTCATCAGAATTATCTAAACCACAATGTAAGGACTCGTTGCCGGTCCTATAAAATGGAGTGATGGTTTGCATAATCTTTTCATGCATTCTGTATTGAATTCCTAGCATTTTCTTATTTGTGCTAGGTAAATTTTTATATAGGCGTTCAAATAATGATTCTTCCAAAAGCTTCTCGAGTTCCCTTTTTTCTTCAAAAGTGTCGCTTTCTTTCATAACTACTTCCAATGTTTCTTCAAATGTATCGTCACCGATTAATGGTGGCAACTGATGGTGGTCACCGACAAGAATAATTTTTTTCCCTTTTAACATTGGAAGTAATAATTCAGGCGGTGTTGCTTTTGATACTTCATCAATAATGACGACATCAAAAATAGGATAATTGTCCATAAAATCTTTATTTGCGGAAGCAACACAAGTTGTACCAATCACATTTGCATGTTTCACATATAGTTTTCGGATTTCATCTAAATCGTGTTCAGTAGAATTATTTAGTAATGAAAACCATTCTTTTTGAATTTCCTTTGTGATTGGCAACAGTTCAATTTGTTGATGTAATTTTTCAATTTTTAATTGGAAATCCTTAATTTTTTCTTTCGTTTGTTCCAGTTCGAACTCAGGATTTTGTTTTATGAGTTGTTGCAACTGTTCAGCTTTTTTCTCTAAAACAATGCCTTGTCGATGTAATTCTTTTAATTCTTTATGTATGGTCGATAATAATTCTCCACCATTGGAAAGTTCTTTTTCAATTGTGGCAATCTCTTGATTGATTTGAGCTTTTTCATGTTCATATGTTTGATAATTGGCTTGTTGTTCAGTTAGTGAAGAAATCTTTTCATTTAATGCGTCGATGATAACTTGTAACTCGTCAATAGATGGTATGAAATCTGTGTTTTCTATTTGGAAATTCTTTAGTTCTTGATGATATTGTTGAATCAATTGTTGCAGTTGCATCTCTTTTTGGCTTAACGATTGAATATGTTGTTCGCTAAGCCCTAATTGTAGTGAATATTGTTCCGCAACTTCCATTTTTAATTTTTCAAAAACGGTTTTCGATTCTTCTGCTAATCCTTTGAATTGCAATAATAGCTCATTGACATAAAGCCTTCTGATATATAGGCCGCGTATAGAAGGAATTCCATTTTGGCGATTGATTTTTTGTTGTTTAAAAGCAAGCGCTAATTTATCTAGAAACTCATTCACTTCATGTAAAGAATATTGATGATTTGGCGGCAGCTGAACGGGCTCTATTTGAATTTTTAATGTTTTTTCATTGTATTCAATGGCTTTTTCAATCCGTTCAGAAATTTGCTTCGCGGGTTTTAATTTCAATATTTGTTGATAAATTTTGTCCATATCAAGCAGCAACTGATTAATGACAAACCCTCTTTTGATTCCATGAGTTTCAATAAATCCTTCTACTTCTTCTAATTTTTTATAAGATTGCAATTGGTTAAACGTATCGCTGAATTCCTCTTGTTTTCTTTTCAATATTGTGATTTCATCTACTACTCGTTGCCATTCAGCTTGTGCTTCATTCAATTTTTGTTCCACATGAACATAGTTGATTAAGTTTTCACTTTCTCGAATGTGTTTTTGTGCGTCTTTAATTTCTTGCTGAATTTGATTAAGACCTTTGCTTGCTATCGTTTCTTCGATTTCTCTGAGCTTTTCTGTCCGTTCGTTTAAAGAGTTTTGCAATGTTTCGATTGATTTTTCGGTTTTATCTTTTTCTTTATGCTTAGAGATAATTTGTTTCTTTAGCTCAGCAATCGACTCAAATATACCTTTTAATTCTTTCTCGGCTTCCTTTTTTCGCAAAATATCACGTTCAAGTTGAGCTACTTTTTCTGTTAGCTGTTCAATTTGCGTTTTGTAATCATCTATTTCTTTTTGTAATAATTCTTCTTTATGCTCATGTTGGTTAATTTCCTTCGAAATGGCATCAAAGGTTTGTGTTTTCCAATATTCTGCAACATTTTCCTCAATAAATTTTTTGCCTTCTTCTTCAATGCTTTCTGTGCGACCGTACCGTAAAATACGAATATCTTTATTTGCTAGTAGTCTTCCAAGGGCATTATCAACAGCTAAATTTGATTGGGAGGCAATAAGCGTTCTTAGCCCCATTTTGACGTTTTGATAACAAATTTCAGAAATAACGGTTGTTTTACCTGTGCCAGGCGGGCCTTGAATGACAAATAAATCTTCAGCTTCTAGCGCACCCCTTACCGCTTCTCTTTGATATTTGTTTAAATTGTTATGAAATTCAATATCAAGATGGTTATTGCGTTGTGCTACGTTTGGAACATCTTCAAATAAAAAGTTTTCTAGATTAGGATTTGCGGCAAGTCCTTCTTTTAGTCGATCGAAGCCTTTTAAAAGACGATTTAACTGAGATTTTGTCGAGGCATTGCTAAAGGTGATGGAATCCGTATGAAAATCAAAAACATTTTCTTTTGCTAATTTACTTATTTGAGGAGCTAATTCAATTTCGATGGTTTGATGTTGAATATTTGTTTTGACAATTTCCCCAATTTCATTTTTTATGCCATGAACATAAGCGTTCATCCCTTTTAACGATTTCCACTCTTTATCGTGAATACCACGTACCTTTAATGAAACCGTTGAAAAGTCTGAACTGTAAGAAATGGATTGGATATTTGCCTCGATGTCATCGATGTTGGCATTTTTATATAAAACTTTTAAATAACCTTCCCAGCTTGAAATCCGTTTATTTACATAGTCGAATTTTTCTTGTGCTACAGGTAATTGAGCGATGGTTTTTATAAAGTGCTCTGAGTAAGAATGGCCATTGATTCTAGAAGGGACGAAATGGATTCGCATGCCCTTTCGTCTGTTTGTATCAACGGGTGTATGTTTACCCTTTGTTCGGAAACTTTTCGCTATAAGGCCATTTTTTATATCAAATACACAGTCTAAAATCACGACGCGTTCGTTCATTTTTTTCGATAATTTTTCATTTCGACGATTGTCAAAATAAATCGTAAGGGATAGGGATGTTTCTTCTATCGATTGTTTTTCTAAAAAAACAAAAAATGATGATTGTAAACTAAAAAAGGCATGTTCATCGGTAAAATGTTCCTTAATCGCTTCTCGGGCTGTGTTTGTTAAGACGATAAAACATTTTGTTAATTCTACAGTTTGCACCATGAACATCCCTCCTTTTTACTCACAATCGTCATTATATCAAAAATGATTCATCCAATATAGAATTATCGTTAAAAAGGAAAATGACTAGCCATAAAACTAGTCATTCATTTTATTAAGAAGTTTTTTCTTTTTTTGTTCGAGCAATTTCGTTATATTTTGAATCCCATTCAGGATCAACTTTTCGAAGTGGAACAGGTTTGAAATCGTCTTTTTTTACTAAGATATTTACAGTCGTGCCACTTGCGGCAACAGAACCATCTTCGTGTAAAATTTCATAACCATATGTAGTCCGCAATTTGTCATGTTGTTCTACCCATGTACGTACTTTAGCAATTTGTCCATATCTCATTGATTTTTTATACTGGATGGATAAATCGATGACTGGCGAAACATAACCCATTTCTTCTAATTTTGCATAGTTAAACCCTAAATCACGAATGAGTTGGGTTCTGCCCATTTCCATCCAAATAAGGTAGTTTGCGTGGTAGACAACCCCCATTTGATCGGTGTCGGCATAGCGGATTTCTACTTCTTTTTCGCTGAAAAACATGATATCACCTCTAAAACAGTATACCTCAATGAAATAATCGTGCAAATGAGAGATGCGAGATATATCAATTTTTTCCATCTATATTTGGGGAGTTTTTTGGAAATAATACTGATACTTATACGATTTGCCTACTCTACAAAAATTGGATAGTGAGATACGATGAATATAAAGCTTCTAATGCGATATATTGGCAGCCTCTGGATAATTAAATATTATATTAAAATGAAAAAACTGATGTGAATGGACTATATCCTTCCATCAGTTTTTGTCTTAAAAACCAATTAATGTATTGATCAATTTGAGATCATTGAGAATATTTTCTTTATTGTTTTTGACATTTGTATACCAAGATTCAATAATTTCCATCGCTTTATCTTCAATTTGTTGATTTTTCTTAATTAAAGAAACAATCGTATCAATGAATTTAGTTCGCTCTTCATAAAACTTCGTACGCATTTCGAAATCTCTATTCACTTCCACCTGAAATACTTTACCAAGGCGGATGATTCCTAAATTTACATGTTGTTCAGCATAAAGGCTTGACCCAACATAAGCCAACTTTTCTTGAAATGAGACAGGTTCATCTTTAAAATAACTTGCCATTAAACTCTCTACTTCATTAGTTACAGATTTTAACTTATTAACTTGGGTTGGAGCGAGTTCTTTTGCTTGTTCAAAAATAGGTAACATTGCAAGGGTATCATCAAATAATTCCTTCACCTTTTGAATTCGTTCTGAATCATGAGGAAGGTTTAATTCATGGTGAATATTTTCAAATACATATAATCGTTGGAGATATCCTGTTAGTAAAACAATTCCGTTATACACTTTTCTAGCATCCATTGTCATATGAATCCCACTTTCATTTCAAATCTCTTTTTGAACATAACATAAAACAAATGAAAACAAAATAGTTGATTTTTATGAAAATTAATAAAATACGGATTTTTAGTTGGCGACATGAAATTGAAAGGGCCTGTCCGACAATTGTACTTTTGGACAGGCTTACTGCTTATAAGTCAATTTACATTCCAATATATATGGAGTAATGGAGAAAGCGACTTATGAAAAGAAGGCGTCTTGAAAAATCTCTTGAGACGCCTTCTTCTTTACCATTCAATATTTGCAATAATTCCTTCTTTATCGTGAAGATCTAAAACAATTCGGGCTGCCATTGCATCTCGATGCAATTGTTCCTCAATGTAAAGTCGAATTGCTGTAATGAAATTAACAGTGTTATAAGGTTCCATTTCGCCGTTTACATACGCTTCAGCTGTAAAACCACTAGCATCATCATACATCAACTCTACTTCCACATCTTCTGGATTGACATGTTTAAATTTAGCGTGGAATAGACAAACGGCATCAATGATCTCTTGTTCAGATAACGTTATCTTCTCCAATTTTCCGTAACCTCTTTTTCACTTTTTCGTTTAATCATGAAATAAATTTTAATGATTAAATATGCAATCAATAAAATGGCACCGAGATTAATAACTAAGCCTAAGAGATTTCCTAGTAATCCCATGTCAGCAAATAGGCTTCCAAACAATAATCCAGCAAGTCCACCGATCATAAGACCTTTCATTAATCCACCGGAAGAAAAACCACCCTTTTTCGTGGAAGAAGCTGTATTATTGTCGTTTTTATTTGTTGTTGCTTTGTTAACGCTACCATTTGTACTAGCATCATCATTTGTCATGCGGTTTTTTGTTGCACCATTATTGCCGCTAAAACCTTTTTTACCTGATTTGTAAGATTTGGCTTCAACAGTGATGTCCCCACTATCGTGAAATACAACTGTACCAACATTAGAGAAAACTAATGCAAATGCAAGTACAATGGCTGAAAGTTTTTTCATTTTAAATCCTCCTAATTTACACCTATTGATGTCATACACTACCAGTATATCAAAATCATGATTGTGAACAAACTAAATACATATTTTAATTTTATAATTACATTTTAGTATACATAATAATATTATATAAACCTAATGATTATTTCTTAATAGTTTTATTACAATAATGATAAGATTATTATTCATGCAAAGAATTGTATAAAAATTTATTGTACAATGATGTTCAAAGAGGTAATATAAAAAATATATTTTTTGTTGTTTTAGGAGGTAGGAGAAGTTATGAGTAAAATTAGAATTGGGATTGTTGGTTTCGGAAATTTAGGTCGGGGAGTAGAAGCGGCGATTCAACAAAATCCAGATATGGAATTAGTGGCGGTGTTTACGCGCCGAGATCCAAAAACAGTGGCTGTTAAATCAAATGTGAAAGTTCTTCATGTGGACGATGCACAATCTTATAAAGATGAAATCGATGTGATGATATTATGTGGTGGTTCTGCAACAGATTTGCCAGAACAGGGACCATATTTTGCTCAATATTTTAATACAATTGATAGTTTTGACACACACGCACGTATTCCTGATTATTTTGATGCTGTCAATGCTGCAGCTGAACAATCCGGAAAAGTTGCAATTATTTCAGTTGGTTGGGACCCAGGATTATTCTCTTTAAATCGCCTTCTCGGTGAAGTTGTATTACCTGTAGGAAATACATATACGTTCTGGGGAAAAGGTGTAAGCCAAGGGCATTCTGATGCAATCCGCCGAATTCAAGGTGTAAAAAATGCTGTACAATATACAATTCCTATTGATGAAGCGGTAAATCGTGTGCGCAGTGGTGAAAATCCTGAACTTTCAACACGTGAAAAACATGCTCGAGAATGTTTTGTCGTATTAGAAGAAGGAGCAGATCCTGCAAAAGTAGAGCATGAAATCAAAACAATGCCAAATTATTTTGATGAATATGATACAACTGTACACTTTATTTCTGAAGAAGAATTAAAGCAGAATCATAGCGGAATGCCTCATGGTGGATTTGTTATTCGAAGCGGTAAAAGCGACGAAGGTCATAAACAAATTATTGAATTTAGTTTGAATCTTGAAAGCAATCCGATGTTTACTTCTAGCGCTCTGGTAGCTTATGCACGTGCTGCATATCGATTAAGTCAAAATGGAGATAAAGGTGCTAAAACAGTGTTTGATATTCCATTTGGCTTACTATCTCCTAAATCTCCAGAAGATTTAAGAAAAGAACTATTATAATTCTACGATAACCAAATTTTTAATCTCTAATCATCCAACTACGATGAAGTAGTTGGATGATTTTTTGTTGAAAAACCCCTCCCCTTCTCTTTTTAGACGTGATTTTCCTACTTATCTACTTCTATTTCTGAGTTAAGATATTAGTCAACCTTTGCTCCATAATAGTCACTCTACGAAAGATAATAGTCAAAACTGTGAACATAATTGCCAACTGTAAAAAAACAGTTTCAGAAATATTGGATAATAGTCAAAATCAATCTCATAATAGTCAAACTGCTATAAATAATAGTCAACATGATGAACTTAATAGCCAATTAATTGAAATTAAATGCTGAAAGTTAAGATATTAGTCAAAGTGAAGTAATTAATAGTCAAACGTTTCGCGATAATAGTCGAATTTAACAACATATTTGCCAAAGCATCTTTCTCCAACAGTCAATTAAAAAAGCAGGTTGAACAAGTCAACCTGCTTACTAAGCTAGAAATTATTTACCAGCCAATTTATTTCTTAATACCATCTGTAGGATACCGCCATGACGGTAGTAGTCTACTTCTACTTCTGAGTCGAAACGAGCTAAAGCTTGGAATTCTTTCACTGTTCCGTCTTCAGATTTAGCAGTTACTGTTAAAATTTGACGAGGTTTTACATCGTCAGTGATATTTACAGAGATCTCTTCTCTACCTGTTAAGCCAAGAGTATCTGCGTTTTCACCTGGCATGAATTGAAGTGGTAATACACCCATCATTACTAGGTTAGAACGGTGGATACGTTCATAGCTTTGTGCGATAACTGTTTTGATACCTAATAAGTAAGTACCTTTTGCAGCCCAGTCACGGCTAGATCCCATACCGTAATCGTTGCCAGCAAGAACTACTAAGCCAGTACCTTGTTCTTGATATTTCATTGCTGCATCATAAATGTATTCAACTTCGCCTGTTGGCCAGTAAGTTGTGAATCCACCTTCTGTACCAGGTGCTACTTGGTTGCGGATACGAATGTTTGCAAATGTACCACGCATCATGACTTCATGGTTACCACGGCGTGAACCGTAAGAGTTGAAGTCACGAATTGCTACACCTTTTTCTTGTAAGTATTTACCTGCAGGTGTATCTTTACCAATTGCACCAGCTGGTGAAATGTGGTCAGTTGTAATAGAGTCACCAAACTTCGCAATTACGCGTAAGCCTTTAAGCTCTTGAATTGGAGCTGGTTCTTTAGATAAACCTTGGAAGAATGGTGGGTTTTGGATATAAGTTGAATTTTCATCAAATGTGTATAGAGACTCAGTTGATGTTTCAATTGCATTCCATTTTTCGTTTGCAGTGAATACTGTTTCGTATTCTTTCTTGAATAATTCAGGTGTAACGACTTTATTTAAGATGCCGTATACTTCTTCAGATGATGGCCAGATGTCGTTGAAGTAAACATCTTTACCATCTTTGTCTTTCGCAATTGGATCTTTTTGTAGGTCGATATCTACAGTACCAGCTAAAGCATAAGCAACAACAAGTGGTGGTGATGCTAAGTAGTTAGCTTTTACTAATGGATGAACACGACCTTCGAAGTTACGGTTACCAGAAAGAACAGATGTTACAAATAAGTCTTTTGATTTAATTGCTTCTTCGATTTCTGGAAGTAATGGACCAGAGTTACCGATACATGTTGTACATCCGTAACCTACAGTGTTGAATCCGATTTGGTCAAGGTAATCTTGTAAACCAGAATCTTTTAAGTAACCTGTTACAACTTTAGAACCAGGTGCTAAAGATGTTTTTACCCATCTTGGTGGTTTAATACCAAGTTCAACCGCTTTTTTCGCAACAAGACCTGCAGCGATTAATACGTAAGGGTTTGATGTATTTGTACAAGATGTGATGGCAGCAATTGCTACAGCACCTGTAGGCATTTCTAATTCTTCGCCATCTTCAAATTTAATTGTTGAAGTTTTAGCAAATTCATCTTCTGTTAAGCCGAAACCTTGTACGCCCATTGGAGCTACAACCGCTTCACGATAACGTTTTTTCATTTCAGAAAGCGGGATTAAGTCTTGTGGACGTTTTGGACCAGAAAGGTTTGGTTCGATTTCGTCTAATTTGATTTCTAATACGTCTGTGTAAACTGGATCGAAGTTTGGATCAAAGAACATATCATTTTCTTTTAAGTATTTTTCAACAACTTGAACGTGTTCTTCATCGCGTCCAGTTAAACGCATGTAGTTTAGTGATTCATTGTCAATTGCGAAGAAACCGCAAGTTGCACCATATTCTGGAGCCATGTTAGAAATTGTTGCACGGTCTGCAAGTGGCAATGTAGCTACACCTGGACCGAAGAACTCAACGAATTTACCAACTACACCGCGTTTACGTAATACTTGAGTTACTTTTAATGCTAAGTCCGTTGCAGTAGCACCGTTTGGAAGTTTACCAGTTAATTTAACACCGATAACTTCTGGAATTGTGAAGTAAGATGGTTGACCAAGCATACCAGCTTCAGCTTCGATACCACCAACACCCCAACCAAGAACGCCAAGACCGTTAATCATTGTAGTGTGGGAGTCAGTACCAACTACTGAATCTGGGAATGCTTCGAATGTGCCATCTTCATTTTCTTTAACGTGAATAACTGGTGCTAAATACTCTAAGTTTACTTGGTGTACGATACCAGTTGCAGGTGGTACAGCACGGAAGTTATCGAATGCAGTTTGAGCCCATTTTAAGAATTTGTAACGTTCAGCATTGCGTTCAAATTCTAAATCCATGTTTGCTTGTAAAGCAGTTGGAGAACCGTATTTGTCAACTTGTACAGAGTGGTCAATTACAAGGTCAACAGGAATTTCTGGATTGATTTTTGATGGGTCTCCACCTAATTCTTTCATAGCAGAACGTAAAGAAGCTAAGTCTACTACTACTGGTACTCCAGTGAAGTCTTGTAGAACTACGCGAGAAGGTTTGAATGGTACTTCTCCTTCTGGATCTGCACCTTCTGCCCATTTTGCAAGATTATTTACGTGTTCTTCTTTGATTACATAGTCATCATATTGACGTAGAACAGATTCTAATAATACTTTGATTGAATAAGGTAGGCGTGAAACTTTTGCAATGCCTGCTTCTTCTAAAGCAGCTAAACGGTAATAATAATACGTTTTACCATTTAACTCAAAAGAAGCACGACTGTTGTGTAAGTTGCTCTTTGTCATATGTAATCCCCCTATATAAATTTTGAAAAGGCTTGCTAGTTCTTTTCTCCATGACCAATCATAACTCACTTATCTTCATAAGTAAATTACATTAAAATTATGTTTTGTCATTAGAGATTTTTATGACCCATTTGGGCAATTAAATTTTATTCCAAAAGATTCAAGAATTCAACGATGTGTATAAAAATGCTACATTCATGAATTCTATGAATATTTTGGATAATGCTAATTATAGTTTATACTTAACAATAAAAAAATTAAAGAGAGATTTTCTATTAATTATTCCCTATTTCTAGTCAGTTATTATATTGATAATTCACTTAAGATTTCATCTTTATCATTTTTGACTACTATATGAAAATGTTCGGAATCTTGGAGTTTTTCCAAATCAACATACCAAATGAAATAATCATTTACCTTATATAAATCAATTGTTTCTTTTGGTAATGTTGAAAGATTGAGCAATGTTGCTTTTTCACCATTTACGATCACTTCTACTTGTCCTTCTTTATTTATTAATCCATATAGAATTTTTCCATCAGAATGAGCGGAAGTGATTTCATTTTCATTTAAACGCTTTGGCAGCTTTGCGTATACACCGTTACCGCTTGACCATCCTTTCAAATTTTTCTTTACTACACCCGTACCAAAATAGTTTCCATTGGACAAAAAGAAATATCGATGTTCTTTTTCTGTTTTCGGCCCTTCAATCCACTCATACTCTGCATCTTTTGGCAATGCTTCTTGCGGCGTGTCAAACCCTTCACCTGAAAATTGAATTGTAATCTGTTGGAACAAAAAGGCCAGAATTATGATTAATGCTGCAAATAATACCGCCCTTGTAAACCTGCTTCTCATGTATTTTCTTCCCTTCTTTAATTTTCATTGCGTCCTTATTTGAGAAAACCTTTAATATAAAAATTTAACATTTCATAAAATGAAGCGTACTCACCATTATGACTTAAATTTCAATACTTCTCACCACAACCCCAAATGGCTTTTATACACTTATTCAAGGAAATGACCACTTTACTCCTCTGTCCTTACTGAAGAAGGAATTAAATCCTTATACCATTTTAACGAAGACCCCTTATAACGACATCATTTTTTTACTTAGTTTCATTAAAAAAGGATTAGAATTCCAATTTTTTAGTGAGAATAGTTATATGTAAGTTTTTAGGAGGGGTTAAATGGTAATTCGTTTGTTTTACAATTTGATGTTTTCAAAATATAAAACACTAAAAGGTGCATTAGCTAAAGCGAGTAACGGTGAAGCAGTACAGCTGTTACCTAAAAAATATAAAGAATCAATTCAATTTGAAAAAGATATGACACTCATTGGTGATGGGAATGGTCAAACCGTTATTGAAGGAATGTTTATCATTCCCAAGAACGTTCGTATTACGTTTAAAAAAATGAAAGTTTCACCGACTGCCCAATTATATGTTGAGGGTGAAGCGATTTTTGAACACTGCATCATCGAAGGAAATGTGGATGTACTCATTACAGTAAACGGAGGATATTTAAAAGGTGTTAATAGCAATTTTAGAAAAGCAAAAGAAGTAGGAATCGCACTCCTAAATAATAGTAATGGTGTATTTATCAACTGCAAGTTTCATCATAATGGAAAAATGCAGCTTTTTGCAAAAAACTCAAAAGCTTTTTTAGAATCATGTGAATGTTCAAATGCTTTGAAAGGATTTTGGATCACAGATCAATCTTTTATGCAAACAAAGAAATGCCATTTGCACCATCACGCAGAAAGACAAATTTCAGTGGAAAGATCAACATACATGGATTTTAATAGTTCAATTGAACGTGGTGAAGGATTTGGAATTGTAGTCGAAGAAGCTTCAGATGTTTTTTTACATTCAACCATTCTTTACTCCCATAATGCTACTCAACTCTTTGTTGACAATAGTGTATTGAATGGAAAGCAATGCACAATTCAACATGGAAATGAATGCGGTGTCATCTTGCAAAATAGTGATGGAACACTATCCCATTGTGAGATTTCAAATCATCATAATATCAATGTTCAAGCAAGAAAAAAATCTAAAATGCAAATTGAGCGTTGTGAAATTCATTCAGGACATGAAAATGGATTATTAATAAGTAAAGAATCTATAGTCAATTGTAATGAAACGGTTATTAAAGATCATTTATCCGCTCAAGTGGCAATCACCGAAAAGTCGTTTTGTTCTATGAAAGATTGTTTAATTGTAAATGGCCGACACGTTGGAATATATGTAGAAAAAAAATCGGAGTGTATGCTCCTCCAATGTCAAATTACGCAAAACAACAATTCCGCTATTAATGTTGATCGCGGAATCATGAGAGTATACCGCTGTGAAATTTCAGAAAATAACGGAAACGGAATATTGGCAGTGACAAATTCATTGGTGGAAGTAGACGGGTGCAACTTTTATTACAACCAAATGCCCCATATTGCATGTAAATCAAAGGTAAAAATTTATTTAAGCAATTCGGATTTTCAACGTGGTAAAAGTATATTTCTGTTACATCGTTGTGAGATTTACGCAATTCACACGAAGTTTCATAATAGTATGAATGTACAAATTGAAATAAATGATCATTCCACTGCAAAATTCGAACATTGCCAAATATATAATGGAAAATCCTATGGAGTAAAGGTTTTGAAAGATTCAAACTTCTTTTTCTATCATAGTCAAATCTTCCAACATGATTTAGCTCAAATTGTTGTCAATGATAGTTCCGTTATATTGAATAATTCTGAGATTTATCAAGGGAAACGAAATGCTTTATTTATTCAAAACCACAGTGAAGTGTATATTCAAGAAAGTTTTATTTCGAAACATTTACAAGCTCAAATTTGGATTGATTACGAATCCATATTAGAGCTCATGAGTGTGCAATTAACAGATGGAGCGCATTCAGATTTACATGCGCAAAATCAATCAAAAATCTATGTAGAAAATAGCATTATTCGCAATGACAAATATCGCTATAATGTGCAAGCATTAAACAATTCAAAAATTGAAATCGTCAAAACCATCGTTGAAAATAAATACGGTGATGTGTACTATAGCGAAAATAATAGTTCCATCAATAATTCCGATTATTGATGGAATTTTTTGTTGTAGTTTAGCTAAATGTTTACTGATATATTATGAAAAATGTTCTATTTGCTGCAATTTTAGTTTTCGAAACTAGCAAACTATGAGAAAATAGTTAGTTGGAAAGGAAGAGATTCGAAAGATATGACTACTTTAGAAAAAATTACTCCAAATTATGATCCGTGGGAAAGTTATTTAGATGTTATGCAATACGGAAAACTTGTATTGTCGAATATTGAGTTTACAACAACTTATTTATGCAATATGCGCTGTGCTCATTGTGCGGTTGGATACACTTTACAAACAAAAGATCCAGATGCACTACCTCTTGAATTACTGTTAAAACGATTGGACGAAATTCCAACATTAAGGTCTTTGAGTATAACTGGCGGAGAGCCAATGCTTAGCAAAAAATCAATTCAACATTATGTGAAACCAATTTTACAATATGCCCATGAACGAGGAATTCGTACGCAAATTAATTCGAATTTAACCCTTGATTTAGAAAGATATTTGGAAATTGCGCCTTATATTGATGTGCTCCATATTTCTCACAATTGGAGTACGATTGATGAATTCGTTGAAACGGGCTTTGCGATGATGGATAGAAAACCAACTTATGAACAGAGAGCGAAATTGTTTGAACGTATGATTGAAAATGCTCGCGCTTTAAGTGAACAAGGTGTCATGGTTTCGGCGGAAACGATGTTGAACAAAAAAACGGTTCCATACATTGAACAGATTCATCATCAAGTAGTTCATGAAATGAAGTGTAAAAGGCACGAAATACACCCAATGTACCCATCCGATTTCGCTTCGTCATTAACAAGTCTTTCATTGGATGAAACACGCGATGCCATTCGCCATTTACTCGACATTCGAGATGAAAATACGTGGATGCTATTTGGTACACTTCCGTTTTATCATTGCAGTAAGAAAGAAGAAGATTTAGCATTGTTAAAACGATTAAAAGAAGCAAAAAATGTGACGTTGCGCAATGATCCGGATGGCCGTTCTCGTTTAAACGTCAATATCTTTACAGGAGACGTTATTGTCACTGATTTTGGTGACACTCCTCCTCTTGGAAATATTCAATCAGATTCATTAGTAGAAATCTTTGATAAGTGGTTGGATACACCTTTAGCAAAATCATTAAATTGCCATTGTCCAGCTGTGAAATGTTTAGGCCCTAATGTGCTTGTGAAAAACATGTATTATCCTAATGTAACATTTGAAAGTGGTTCAGCTAAGAAATAAAAATGGTGTCTAGAAAGTCGAAAGCTTTCTAGACACCATTTTACTTAATGAACATAAATCTTTGCTTCTGCGGTAGTCGAAACAAGTTTCTAATATCCTCATCGCAAATAAATTGGACTAAAGTTGCGCCACAGTTACAAAGGGACCGTCTTTTTCAGCCGACAATTTTGTGATTAATGATCGAAATTCAAAATCTGTTGAAAATCGATTGCCATCGGAATTGGAGGAATTTCGGATACTATATCTGATTCTGTTAAATTTAAAGGATAAAATGAATATTTTTCTTCAAAATCTACAGATATAGTGAGATTCTGTTCTATTGAGTCAATCGTAATATTAGATAATAATGCTTCGGTTGAAAAATCAACATTTGAAATATGATCGATTGTTGATAAAACATGATGAAGTTCTTCTTGTGAATATGGCAAAGATTCATTTTCTAATAATGGTTTCATTTCTTGCTGAAGAAATTCTTGTATTTCACGTATACATTGAAACTCATTTAATTTATTTACATATTTTTCTATATTCCTCTGCTGTTTTTTTCTGTTGCTATTTAATAAATGAGCTTTATTCATTATTTTTTCAAGTTGTTGTTGAGTTAAATCATTAATATGATCTTGGGTATTATATAAATCGTTAAGTAAATCAAGTTCAAGTCTTTTAATAGAATTATATGCATCTTTACACTTACACTGTAATTGATTCAGATGTTCTGCCTTCTTTAATAATAAATTGATTTCATTAGAATTGTCTTGAATTAATGGTTTTACAAACTTTTTACGTAAAAGCTTCTTTTCTTGTTTTTCAAAATATTGATATTCCAGCATATATTCACTATGAAGTTTTCGATATTCTCGCACTTTTTCATGATACTTTATTGCAAGTGTAACAAATAGATCAACTCTGTCGTCTTTTAAATATTTTTCAAATTCAAGAACTTGTAGTAACTGGTATAGCGTTTGAATATTTTTAAATATTTGGCTAATATGAGCATATTCTTTTTCATATTCAGATAAGATTTTTAAATCTCTTTCATAGCTTGAACGTTCTATCGTATTATTGAATGTTGCTAGATTTTTCATATAATTTGCAGCGGACAAATAAGGTTCGCGTTCCGGTATTAACTTTACTTCCCTTTCGAATAATTCAATCCACTGTTTAAATCGAAAGGCAATGTTTTTAGCCCTTTTTATGTTTTGCTTCGATAAATGGTTTATTTTAGTATGCAAGACGTTAATATGGCTATCAATATAAAGCTGCATATTATGGGATTTTTTTGCCTCCATCGCTTGTTGGATGGAAACACCAATAAATTCTTCGACGAAATCACCGTAGCGTTTTTTTTCAGATGCGATAAAATCTTCTATAATTTTGTCTTCATATTTGCTAGTGTTCAAAATAAAAAATGGCTTTTTCCCCATTTGATGAATCTTCTTTAATTGATCTAATTCTTCTTGTAATAACACTGTGTCATAATTCAATACCCAAAACACATCGTCTGCTCGCTGTATAAGCGTTTCAGATATATATAAATCCCCTTTTTGCCCTGCTTCCAACGGTGCCGAATCAATAAATATGACGTTCTTTAGTATTTCACAGTCAATATAAATCTCTATATAACTCAAATATTTTCGGAGAATATCCCCAACAAGTGTATTTGTATCAATGAATAGATGTAAATGTTTCATATCGAAATGAACAATTGTTCCATCTACAAATATTGCCTTTATTCTTTCTTTTTTTCCGTACCGAATCAAAGTATTTACATGCGTTCTGTTTCCTTCAGGCAGTATATTTCTACCAATGAGTGCATTGATTAGTGAAGTTTTTCCTGCTTTTTCCTTACCAATAAATAATACGATATATGGAGATTCAGCATCTTCAATCAGTTGTTTTAATTTATTGGAAGTATATTTTATATACGCATTTTTTTCTACTTTTGAAGAAAGTGTTTTTAATTTCTCAGTGAATCCGTTATTGGTTTTTGTTAAAAAACTATTTTTTCCAATCATCGAATCAATCCTTTATCCTTTTATATAGTATAATTATATATGGTTTCTTTTATTGGAAATTGTATCTAAAGTGAAAATAAGAAAAGATGCTCACGGTTTTTTTACAAATTAGTCATTTGAACTTATTCGTTTTTTGGAAAAACAGAAATGTTAGTATTTTTTTTTTGATAAATGTAAAAATAATATAAAGTTTTGTAGGAAAATACGCTTAGGAATTAATAGTAAAAAAGCGATAACGTTTTTTGAGAATTACATTAGAGGTGGCATCATGAAGATAAAAAATCAATCAGCAATTTTATTCGGTATGTCCATCGCATTACTAACTGGTTGTGGAAGTATGATTGAGAGTGAAGAATTAAAGTTATCGAGCAATCAACAATATAGCCCAATGCAGCTTTCTATGGAATCACAAGAAGTGTTGACGGTTCAAACGGTGGAATTTTCTAGCAAAGAAAGCGTGGCCAAATTAGGGGTTGCATTATTTGATTTTGAAACAAAGCAAGAGATTGAGCGAGGAATTGTTGACCAAAACGGAATGGTTCATTTTGAGCAAGTATTTCCCGAAGTACTTTATGATATTGTTATTTATCGCATTACGGATCATGGAGAATGGATGGAGCAATCTCGAGAAAGTATTGTATTTAATCCTTCAAAACCAATTATACAAATTGAAACGTTCAATGTTTCACCTAAAGACAGTTTAAAGGTGCCAGTGGTACTGCAAAATCCTGAATTACCAAACGGTTGTGAAATTACATCATTGACTGCCATTTTAAATTACTATGGCATCAAAATGGATAAGCTTCAAATGAATGAATATTTACCTAAATCAAAAGTATATACAAAAAATGGCGTCACATATGGGCCAGATCCAAATAAAGCTTATGCTGGGGATCCGAAAGAAAAAGATGGCGGTTATTATGTATATGCTCCACCATTGGTAGATGTTGCAAATAAAGTATTAGCAGAAAACAATTTGGAATTCCGAGCATTAGATATAACGAATGCCACGAAACAAGAACTAATTGACTATGTTAAATCTGGTGTTCCTGTATTAACATGGGTAACAATCGATTGGAAAGAACCACGCAAATTTAGTCATTGGGTAATTGAAGGAACAAATCAAAAGCATGGGGTTTATAAGAATTTACATGCAGTAGTGTTGACTGGTTATCAAAATGGAAAAGTGACGATTATGAATCCATTAACAGGTATCGAGAAAATTGATGAAAAAACATTTTTCCGTACTTATAAACAGTTAGGTTCCCATGCATTGGTAATATTGTAGCGATTGTAGCACTTTCATGAATTTTCTCATTTGAGACAAAAATTCACAAGATGAAGTTTTATGCGGTCTCTTTTTTGGAGCCGCATCATTTTTTTAAATTACACCAATAGTGAAGTTTTTTGGATGCCAACAAAACTTTCCACTTCCTTATTAATCAATATAATTAATTAGAAAAATTTTCGAGATAAAACTCCTGCATTAAAGACTGATGACAATATATAAACGGTTTAAACGAGAATATATAGTGTATTTATTAGAGCTTTTTAAGAACAATTCTCAACCGTATTTTATTACATTAAAAAGAGCGTCCGAAATGACGCCCTTTTTTAATAAATTTATTTAAATACAATTCGTTTTTCTTCATATTCTTTAATTTTATCTTCATATTTAAATGTTAAAGCAATTTCATCCCAACCATTTAACAACATTTCTTTGTAGTATGGGTCGATGTTAAAGTGGTAAACTGCTCCATCTTCCCCTGTGACAGTTTGTTCAGATAGATTTACTTCCACTATATAAGGTTTTTGGAGTCCTTTCTCCAATATTTCGTCCACTTCTACTTCTTTTAATTTAACAGGCAAAATTCCATTTTTGAAGCAGTTGTTATGGAAAATATCTGCAAAGCTTGGAGCGATAATCACTCTAAATCCGTAATCCAATATCGCCCATGGTGCGTGTTCCCGGGACGAACCACAACCAAAGTTATCCTGTGCTACTAGAATTTTTGCTTCTTTATATTCGGGTTTATTTAATACGAAGTCTGAAATTTCATTTCCATTTTCGTCGTAACGCCAATGGTAAAACAAATATTTACCAAATCCAGTACGTTCAATACGTTTTAAAAATTCCTTTGAAATGATTTGATCTGTATCAACATTTTTTCGATCCAATGGTGCTATGACACTTTTGATGATATTAATTGGCTCCATTTTTAACCCGCCTTTCAACTATGCTTCTTGTTTTTGTTTCAAATATTCTCGGACATCGACGAAACGACCTTCGATTGCAGCAGCTGCTGCCATTGCTGGACTGACTAAGTGCGTACGTGCTCCAGCTCCTTGACGCCCTTCAAAGTTTCGGTTGGAAGTGGATGCACAACGTTCTCCTGATGGAATGATGTCTTCGTTCATGCCAAGACAAGCGGAACATCCGGAATTGCGCCATTCAAAACCAGCTTCAATAAAGATTTTATCTAAGCCTTCTTCTTCAGCAGCTTTTTTCACTGAGTGAGAACCTGGAACAACGATTGCTCGAACGCCCGGTGCCACTTTCTTCCCTTTTACAATGCTCGCTGCTGTGCGCAAATCTGATAAACGGGAATTTGTACAAGAACCGATAAAGACGTGCTGAATTTCAATGGATGTAATTGGTTGCCCTTCTTCTAATCCCATATATTCTAGTGCTTTTCTTAAAGCTTGCTTATCTGTTTCGGATTCGTAATCATCTGCAGTCGGTACATTTTTTGTTACACCTGTACCCATCGATGGATTTGTACCCCAAGTTACAACCGGTTCGATTTCACTTGCATCAATTTCAAGAACTTTATCATAGGTGCATCCTGGGTCAGATGCTAAACTTAACCAGTATTCAGCTGCTTTTTCAAATTCTTCTTTCGGTGCAAAACGACGACCACGTAAATATTCAATCGTTTTTTCGTCAGGTGAGATTAATCCTGCTTTTGCTCCAGCTTCAATGGACATATTACAGATTGTCATGCGCTCTTCCATTGAAAGATTACGGATGGCTTCCCCTGTAAATTCAATAATATGACCTGTACCTAAGCCAACTCCCCATTTTGCAATAATGGCTAATATGATATCTTTTGCAGTGACACCAAAACCTAGTTTTCCATTTACACGAACTTCCAAAGTTTTTGGTTTATTTTGCCATAATGTTTGAGTTGAAAGAACATGTTCTACTTCTGAAGTACCGATACCAAATGCTAATGCGCCAAACGCACCATGTGTGGAAGTATGGGAGTCGCCGCAAACGATTGTTTTCCCTGGTTGTGTCAAACCTAGTTCAGGTCCGATTACATGAACAATTCCTTGATCTGGATGGCCGATATCAGCGAGTTGAATTCCAAATTCTTCACAGTTTTTTGCTAATGTGTTAATTTGTTTTTTCGCAATAGGGTCATTGATTGTATAAATATCTTTCGTAGGGACATTGTGATCCATCGTTGCAAAACATAAATCTGGACGACGAACTTTTCGACCAGCAAGTCTTAATCCTTCAAAGGCTTGTGGAGAAGTTACTTCATGTATTAAGTGAAGATCGATATATAATAAATCTGGTTTCCCTTCTTCTCGATGTACAACATGTGATTCCCAAACTTTTTCAATAATATTTTTCGCCATCTTAACCACCAACCTTTAAATATATGATTCCATGATACTATCAGCTACAAAACTTGTATCGATTTCAGCGATGACTTTGTCAGTCCATTCATCAGTTGTTAAAGCATGTTCTTTATCCTTCGCTAAATCCATTGTGAAGTAACCATCTTCGAATACAGCATTTACTGCACGTTCAATCTCTGCAGCTTCTTCTTTTAAACCAAAGGAATATTGAAGCATCATTGCCACTGAAAGAATCGCTGCTGCTGGATTTGCAATACCTAAACCTGCGATTTCAGGAGCGGATCCGTGAACCGGCTCGTATAGACCAAAAGAATCTCCCCGGATGGATGCAGATGGTAGCACCCCTAATGATCCGGTAATAACAGATGCCTCATCGCTTAAAATATCTCCAAACATATTATCCGTAACAACGACATCATAATGGCTTGGATTTGTGATAAGCTTCATGGCAACGGAGTCTACTAAGTTATGTTCCACTTCAACTTCTGGATATTGATGCTTTTTCTCCTCAACCACTTCACGCCATAAACGTGATGTTTCAAGAACATTTGCTTTATCTACCGAGCAAAGTTTACCTCGTCTTAATTTTGCAAGTTCAAATGCATTATCTACAATTCGTTCAATTTCTTTACGAGTATATATACTTAAGTCACTTGCTTCTGATTCTGTACGTTTCTTTTCTCCGAAGTATATTCCCCCAGTTAATTCACGGACAATCAATAAATCAACATTATCTGCAACTTCTCTTTTCAAAGGAGATGAATCAAGTAAACTTGGAAAAGCTTTTACAGGTCGCAAATTTGCAAATAAGTCAAAGGTTTTGCGAATTTGCAATAATCCTTTTTCTGGTCTTAATTCAGGAGGATTGTTATCCCATTTCGGACCACCTACAGCACCAAGTAAAATAGCATCGCTCTGTTTACAAAGTTCAATCGTATCTTCTGGAAGTGGAGTGTTAAATTGATCAATCGCAGATCCTCCGATTGATGCATAAGCTAATTGAAAGTCATGTTTATATCTTTTCCCGATAGCTTGAAGTACCCGAACAGCTGCTGCAACGACTTCAGGACCAATACCATCACCAGGAAGAACCGTAATTTTCTTTTCCATGTTATAAAACACCTTTCTATAGAGATTTAAAGAGTAAAGGAAAACCCAATGTTTAACAAACGCCATCAAATTTTTGGTTATTTGATGGCGTACGAAATGTATGTTAATACATTACTAGATTTAATAATTTTATATTTGAGCTACATGTTTCTTTACGAAGTTTTCGTGAATGATATGTCTGTTAATTGCGTCAATAAATGCATTAGCAGTTGCTTCAAGAACGTCTTGAGCTGAGTCGCGACCTGTTGTAGTGACGTCATTATAACGAATTTTAACAACGGCATCTGCTAAAGCATCTCGTCCTTTGCTAACAGATTTTACTTGGAAATCCAATACATTTACTTTTGTATCAACTAATTGTTCAAGCGTATTAAATATCGCTTCAACTGATCCGGCTCCTGTTGCTGCAAGTGTCTTAGTTTCCCCTTCAGGAGTAGTGACAGAAGCAGTTGCCGTTGGAATATTATCTGTACCATAAGATACTTGAACGCTATTTAATTCAAATTTTGCGATATTTTCAATTGAAACGGATTGTTCAGTTAGCAATGTAATTAAATCTTCTTCCGTAATCTCTTTTTTGCGATCTGCAAGCTTTTTGAATTCTTCAAAAGCTTTATTTAATTTTTCATCCGATAATTCGAAGCCCATTTTTTCAGCTCGATCACGGAATGCAGCGCGACCAGAGTGTTTACCGAGAACAAGTGGAACTTCTCCTTCTCCAACTAATTCAGGAGATATAATTTCATACGTTTCTTTATGTTTTAACACGCCATCTTGATGAATTCCAGATTCATGGGCAAAGGCATTTTTACCAACAACCGCTTTATTTGGAGGCACTAAGAATCCTGTTAAACGACTAACTAATTGAGATGTTCTTTTTATTTCTTTTAAATTGATGCCCGTTTCAGCTTGATAATAATCATTTCGAATATGAAGGGCTACCGCAATTTCTTCTAAAGAAGCATTTCCTGCACGTTCACCAATTCCGTTAATAGTACATTCGATTTGATCTGCACCATTTTGCATTGCTGCTAATGAATTGGCAACAGCCATTCCTAAGTCATCATGACAATGGGCTGAGAATTTTACTCTCTCTGAACCTCGTACATTTTCTTTTAAATATCTGAATAATTCACCATATTCTTGAGGTGTAGCATAGCCAACTGTATCGGGAATGTTAATTGTTGTGGCGCCAGCTTCAATAACTTTTTCGATAATGCGAACTAAAAATTCACGATCAGAGCGAAAACCATCTTCTGCTGACCATTCTACAAGTGGGAAGAATTTTTTCGCATATTTTACTGCCTCTACCGCCTGTTCCACGACTTGATCAGGTGTTTTTTTCAATTTGTATTCCATATGGATTGGACTTGTTGCTAAGAATACGTGTACATGTGGCTGTTCAGCAACTTTCAATGCTTCCCAAGCACGATCGATATCATGTTGTACACAGCGAGCTAAACCTGTGACGATTGAGTTTTTTACAGTGCTTGCGATTTTGTTCACTGCATCAAAGTCACCGGGGCTAGAAGCAGGAAAACCTGCTTCTATAATCGTTACCCCAAGGCGTTCTAATTGTTTTGCAATTTCAATTTTTTCTGCGGTATTTAAGTTAATGCCAGGTGATTGTTCACCATCGCGTAAAGTTGTATCAAAAATATCAATCTTTCTCACTATTTAATCACTACCTTTCGATTTCCAGCGTTAATGAAAGGCATCATTTGACGCAACTCAGCGCCCACTTTTTCAATTTGATGCTCTTTCTCTTTTTGTTTGTATTCGTTGTATTGTGGACGACCATTTGCATTTTCTTCTAACCATTCTTTTGCAAATTTACCACTTTGAATATCTTCAAGTATTTTTTTCATGTTAGCTTTTACATCTTCGGTAATTACACGTGGACCTGATACATAGTCACCCCATTCAGCTGTATCTGAAATTGAGTAACGCATGTTAGAGAATCCACCTTCGTAAATCAAGTCAACGATTAGTTTCATTTCATGTAAACATTCGAAATATGCACTTTCTGGTTGGTATCCAGCTTCAACTAATGTCTCAAAACCAGCTTTAATTAAGTGAGTTACCCCACCGCAAAGTACTGCTTGCTCACCGAATAAGTCAGTTTCCGTTTCTTCTTTGAACGTTGTTTCAAGAACGCCTGCACGAGCAGAACCAATTCCTTTTGCCCAAGCAAGAGCAAGATTTTTCGCATTGCCAGTAGCATCTTGATATACACCAATTAATGCTGGTACACCCGCACCTTCAGTGTAAGTACGGCGAACTAAGTGACCAGGTCCTTTTGGTGCCACTAAGAATACGTCCACATCAGCTGGAGGTACGATTTGTTGGTAGTGAATATTAAATCCATGAGCAAATACTAGTGCATTTCCTGGCTCTAAGTTTGGAGCAATTTCTGCTTCATACACTGCTTTTTGAACTTCATCTGGAAGCAAAATCATGATGACATCCGCTTCTTTTGAAGCCTCAGCAACAGTTTTTACTGCTAAGCCATCTTCTTTTGCTTGTTCTGCAGATTTACCTGGGCGAATACCTACGCGTACATCAAAACCAGATTCTTTTAAGTTTTGAGCGTGTGCATGCCCTTGAGAACCGTATCCGATTACTGCGATTTTTTTCTCTCTTAATACTGTTTCATCGATTTCGTTATGATAGTACATTTTTGTCATTTTAATTTCCCCCTAATAATTGTTAATTTTCAAAAGATTTATATTATTTCAATGTCAAAGATAGTTCTGAAAACTAACTTTGCATTGTGACGTTAAGACCACTTTATTCGCTTTATTTTAAAAGTGAAAGGGTTGGTTGATCATAGAAGTTTTGTTGTACTTCTCGTACTGTAGCAGTAACACCTGTTCGAGTTAATTCTTTGATGCCATATGGTCGAACAAGTTCGATAAAAGCATCGATTTTATCCGGATGTCCAATCACTTGATATGTGACTACATTTTTAGAGGTATCCACAATTTGAGGTCGAAATGGCTCAACAATTGCATTCATTTCCAGCCTTAAATTCGGCGGTGAAACAACTTTTACAAGTGCCAATTCGCGTAGAACAATCGCTTTGTCAGTAATGTCATTCACCTTTAAAACATCGATTTGTTTAGATAATTGTTTAATGAGCTGTTCCAGTTTGACATCATCTTCAATATTAACTACTAGCGTCATTTTTGAGATATTTGGCTGTTCTGTATGACCAACTGTAATGGATTCAATATTGAATTGTCTTTTCATTAACAATCCTGTTACGCGGTTCAGTACGCCGCTTTGATTGATAACATTTACAGTAATTACTCGTTTCAAATTCTTTTCACCCCTACCATTTCATGAAGCGCCTTACCCGATGGCACCATTGGATATACATTTTCTAATTGTTTTACTCGGCAATCAACAACCACCGGTTCATCGGAATTAATCGCTTCAGTTAAGATTTTTTCTGCTTCATCCATATTTCTAATGCAATATCCTTTTAGTCCATAGGCTTCAGCTAGTTTAACAAAGTCTGGTTGAACTGGCATTAAACTTTGTGAGTAGCGGCTTTCATAGAATAATTCTTGCCATTGACGTACCATGCCGAGCGCTGCATTGTTTATGATAATTACCTTTACTGGTAGGTTGAATTCTTTTAATAATGCAAGTTCTTGGGCTGTCATTTGGAAACCGGCATCTCCGACGATGGAGATTACTTTTTTATCCGGCTTGGCAAATTGAGCTCCAATAGCAGCTGGGAAACCGAATCCCATCGTTCCTAAGCCGCCAGATGTCACCCATTGATGGCTATGATTTTGAAGATAGTATTGAGCAGTCCACATTTGGTGTTGCCCTACATCTGTCGTAACAATAGCATCACCATTTGTAATGGTATGAATCATCTCGATTACTTGCTGTGGTAACATTTCTTTTTCATCTTCCACATACCAATATGGATACTCTGTTCTCATATTGTTTAAATAGTCAATCCAACCTGCCGTATCTGGCGCTTTAAAATCATTTTTCAATAAAGATTTCAATGCTTCTTTTGCATCAGCAACAATTGGAATGTCTGTACGAATGTTTTTGCCAATTTCAGCTGGATCGATATCGATATGAATGATTTTTGCTTTCGGAGCAAATCGTGATGTATCACCTGTTAATCGATCATCAAATCGAGAACCGATATTAATAATTAAATCTGACTCCGTGATAGCATTGTTAGCTACGACTGCACCGTGCATTCCACCCATGCCATAATTTAGCTCATGATTGCCCGGAATACTTCCTAATCCAAGTAGCGTAGTAACAACTGGAAGTTTGTATTTTTCGACAAATTCTACGAGTTCTTCACTAGCGTTCGCAAATAGTACCCCTGCTCCAACAAGAACAACTGGTTTTTTTGCTTCACTGATTGCTTGAATAGCTTTCTGAATTTGCAAATAATTCGGTTTATAAGTTGGCTGATAACCTGGCAAATAAACTTCATCTGGCACATTCGCTTTTGATTCATCAAAAATTGCGTTTGAAATATTTTTTGGCAAGTCGATGAGCACTGGCCCTTTTCTACCTGTGTTTGCAATATGAAAAGCTTCTTTTACAATTCGTGGAATGTCGTTAACATCTTGGACTTGATAATTATGTTTTGTAATTGGTGTTGTAATTCCGATAATATCCGCTTCTTGGAATGCATCAGAACCAATTACATTTGTTGCCACTTGCCCTGTAAAAATGACTAATGGAATGGAATCAATCATCGCATCGGTGATTCCTGTTACTAAATTCGTTGCACCTGGACCGCTTGTTGCGATGACAACCCCTGGTTTATTTAAAACACGCGCATATCCTTCTGCTGCGTGGATTGCTCCTTGTTCATGACGAGTTAAAATATGTCGTATCGGATTTTTATACATTGCATCATATAAATGTAAAACTGCACCACCTGGATAGCCAAAGACGATATCAACACCTTGCTCTTGCAATGCTTGAATTAAAATTTCTGCACCATTTTTAGGTTTGTTTTCAATTTTTTGCATTTCTGCTGGTGTGGCATCAATTTTTGCGTTTGTTGACGCATTCGCAGTCATTGTATATACATCCTCCTTCTAAATCTCTAAAATAAAAAAGCCTTTTTCTCCAACGCAAAAGAAGACCTTTTGCGAAGGGATGAAAAAGACTTTTCATGGTACCACCCTTTTTCGTAGCGAAATCGCTACCTCTGCGAATAGCTGTAACATCCCATCTCATTGAAGAAATAAATCTTCAACGGCAACTTAGATGGGAAAGCTATTCATTGGTAACGGTGCACGAAATAGTGCCCGGAGCTATCTAATAGCATTACGCGTTTAATAGCTCACTCCGAGGGGATGTCGGATATAGTTGTATCATCGGCTTCCACCAATACCGACTCTCTGGTAGATACAATGCTCTATATCCTTTAACCTCATCATTGAATTAAACAGTTATTTGTATATTTTTTAATGTTCATATTTAACGCAATTTTAAGAAAATTATATTTTCATAATGCCGCCTTTAGAAGCGTTTGTCACAAGTTTTGAATATCTTGCTAACCATCCGGATTTAATTTTTGGTTCAAATGGTTTTAGTTGATTACGCCGATTTTCTAATTCTTCTTCTGAAACTTTTAAGTTGATTGTTCGGTTCGGTAAATCGATTTCGATTATATCACCATTTTTAACTAAAGCAATTGGTCCACCTTCAGCTGCTTCAGGTGAAATATGCCCAATGGAAATACCACGTGATGCACCACTAAATCGTCCATCTGTAATGAGAGCAACCTTCGTTCCAAGTCCTCTGCCGACTATAGCAGAAGTTGGAGCAAGCATCTCAGGCATACCAGGACCACCTTTTGGTCCTTCATAGCGAATAACTACAACATGCCCTTCCCTTACCTTGCCTTCATCAATAGCAGCTAAAGCTTCTTCTTGAGAATCAAAAACAATTGCTTCGCCTGTAAACACTTTTATTGATGGATCAACAGCTCCTACTTTAATGACAGAGCCTTCAGGTGCTAGATTTCCATATAGAATTGATAAACCGCCAACCGGACTATATGGGTTATCTTTCGTTCGAATTACATTTGTATTTGTTATTTCATAGCCTTGAACTAGTTCACCTATTGTTTTGCCTGCAACTGTAGGACGATTTGGATGAATGCAGCCAGGGATTTTTGTTAATTCGTTTATGATGGCACTTACTCCACCAGCTTTATTGATGTCATCCATCGAAATATCGGATGCTGGCATGATTTTTGCAATATATGGAACACGTTCAGCAATTTTATTAATGTCTTCTAAGTTATAATCAATTCCCGCTTCATTAGCAATGGCTAACGTATGTAATACTGTATTTGTAGAACCGCCCATAGCCATGTCTAAAGCAAAAGCATCGTCAATTGCTTCTTTTGTAATAATATCGCGAGGACGAATATCTTCTTCAATCATGCGAATTAAATGTCTTGCTGCTTCACGAATAAGTTCTTTTCTTTGTTCACTCGTAGCAACGATTGTACCGTTGCCGGGAAGAGTAACTCCGAGCATTTCCATTAAACAGTTCATAGAATTTGCCGTAAACATTCCTGAACAAGATCCGCAAGTTGGGCAAGCATTCATTTCAATATCTTTAAATTCTTCTTCAGTCATTTGACCTGACTTATACGCACCTACTCCTTCAAATACTGAAGATAATGAAAGTTGTTTTCCTGTAGAACTTCTTCCCGCTTCCATTGGTCCACCGGAAACAAATATTGAAGGAACGTTTGTGCGAACTGCAGCCATTAACATTCCAGGCGTGATTTTGTCACAGTTTGGAATGAAAAAGACGCCATCAAACCAGTGAGCATTAATCACTGTTTCAGCAGAATCAGCAATGAGTTCACGGCTAGGTAAAGAGTAGCGCATTCCGATATGACCCATCGCAATTCCATCATCAACACCAATTGTGTTGAATTCAAATGGAATTCCTCCTGCTTCAATGATTGCCTCTTTAACTTCTTCAGCAAATTCACGTAAGTGTACGTGACCAGGAATAATATCGATGTAAGAGTTACAAACACCGATAAATGGTTTACCTAAGTCTTTAGGTTTTACTTTCCCCGTAGCATATAGCAAGCTACGGTGAGGAGCACGATCAACTCCTACTTTAATCATATCACTTCTCATACTCTCAAACGCCCCTCACAAATACTAATATTTCCAATGTAGCGATTACGGGTAATAATCATTTCTCCGACTAATGATTATAATAATTTGTTCAAGTTCTTTGGAAAAAGTGTCGGTGAAATTGTTGTCATAATAGTACATAAATGACCCTTTCGTCAACCATATTTTTTAAATTTTTTATAAAATTTCAAAAATTCAATTTTATTGCAAACGTTTTCTTTCTACGTTTTGTTGGAATTATTCTTATACTTTCATTTTTTTTCTGAATTTAATAAAATTAAAATTTTTTAGATCCAACAATTATTATTGGGAATAATAATCGGATTTCATTTTGAGTAATTCGTGAAAAGTGGTGTAAATAGAACTTCTTCAATGAAAAACAAAAAAAGACCCGACCAATAAGTTAACTTATTGGTCAGGTTTAAATAATCAAATCAATATTTTAATGTTTTTTTGCTCTTGTGGTCGTCACATCCAACTATCCCTCATCATGAAAGCGTTAGCACCAGACGAAGGGGAAGTGCCTCAAAAGACTTTTCAGACTCCTCCCTTTTCTATTAACCTATTGGAACAATCGCAAAATCGATTGCTAAATTGAAAAATACGATTGTGTGAATGATAGCAAATATAATCCCCTGTCGATCTAAATTTCTTGTCATATTCATATAGATCCACCCCATCCCCCGTTAATTTTGTCTTCTTTGTGAACATTATATGACATTTTTCATCATTTTGCAAAATATTCAAAAAATATTTTTTCGTTATTTCATTTAGACTAGTTTGTTTGCATATCTCAAAAGCATTTGAGCACACTAACATAATGAAGATGCATCATAAAAGGAGTGGAATTATTCATGAATTTTATTTGGTATTTAGTTATTGGTGGAGTAATTGGATGGCTGGCTGGGGTTATTGTCGGCAAAGATATCCCTGGTGGTATTATCGGAAATATTGTAGCCGGCATTGTTGGATCATGGATCGGTAGTGCATTTTTAGGAAACTGGGGCTGGGAAGTTTCAAACTTTTATGTATTTCCAGCTTTGATTGGATCCGTTGTATTAGTATTTATTGTAAGTTTAATCATGAAAGGGTTTAGAAAAGCGACGGATTAAAATACTGATTCACTTGTAAAATGATCATCCAATACAGGGATGATCATTTTACTATGGACCACTTTTTTAGCTTGAATTACTATTTGTGGCTGTTATCACTTCTTTTTCTAAAAGAGGACTAACACGCTCATATTGCTCATAATAATATAAAATTTTCTTCACATAATCATTGCTATGGTTATAATGATAAATCGCTTTTTCCATTTTCCCTTCCCTTACCCCGGCTTGAGATAAAAAATTGGCAGCACTAAATATTGCATCTTCAATATCAAATGGATCTGCCACCCCATCCCCGTTTGCATCAACTCCATAGCCGCCATATTTTTCTATGACTTTCGGATCGGTTTTTTCTGATTCCGGAATATTTCCCTTCCCAAGTCCATCACAAGTTGGATGACTCCATCCTACAAATGTACATGGCATAAATTGCATATGGCCTTCTGCTCCTACGGGTGAAATTAATGTGTTCATTGTTGAAAATCTCGTTTCAACTCGATGATGTGCAGCAAGTAATGTCCAAGGAACATTATATTGTTCACCAGCTTTCATATAAATTGGTATATATTCTGCTGGAATTTTTAAATCAAAGTCCTCTTGTATTTTTTCAATTTCAGTTGTTTCATTAGAATTAAATAAAGATAGTGATTTTAAATCTTCCCAAGCTAAATATGCAATGGAATATATGATTATAGATGCAGGAATGAGTAATATAATGAGGAATAGCTTCATTCCGGGGCTTATTAATGATCTTTTCTTTTTCTTCTTTTTCGACATAATTTCCCCCTAAATCATAATGTTGTTTTTTCTCCCCTAAATAATGATTATATCCTAAAAATATAATAAAAATTAATTTTAAAAAACCATTAAAGTTTGATGAAAGTTAGAAAACAAATTTATAAATATTTAATTAATTCTATTAAATAACTAAGAAAAATCATGTTAATTTCTGAAACTATTGTTTTTAATTTTAGACCATGTTAAATTGTTAGATAACTAAAATTATTTAGTATTTTCAAGGAAAGAGTGACAGACATGACGAAAAATTCAATCGAAACAAAATTAGTTCAATTAGGAAATCAAAGTGACCCTAGAACTGGAGCTGTAAATCCCCCAATCTATCTATCTACAGCATACAAACACACCGGGATTGGAGAATCAACAGGTTATGATTATATTCGCACAAAAAATCCAACTCGGGAAATTTTAGAAAATGGAATTGCAGAATTGGAAGGTGGAGATGCAGGATTTGCCTGTAGTTCCGGAATGGCCGCTATCCAATTAATTCTTTCAATATTTAAACCTGGTGATGAAATTATTTTGCCGGAAGATGTGTATGGAGGCACTTATCGTTTATTGAAATCATATAACGAGTTGTATAATATTCGACCTGTTTATTTTTCTAATGCGGAACAAGTAGAAGAGTTGATTAATGAAAAAACAAAAGCCATTTTCCTTGAAACTCCTACAAATCCACTAATGATTGAATTTGATTTAGATTACTTCAATCAAATTTGTAAAAAACATAATTTAATGTTTATTGTTGATAATACGTTCTACTCGCCTTATTTTCAACGCCCAATAGAACATGGTGCCGATATAGTAATGCATAGTGGTACAAAATATATTGCTGGACATAATGATACATTAGCTGGTCTTGTTGTTTCAAAAGGAAAAGAGTTAAGCGAAAAATTAGCATATATTCAAAATAGTATGGGTCTTGTACTTTCTCCTTTTGATAGTTGGTTAGTAATACGTGGATTAAAAACACTACATCTACGAATGAAACAACATGATGAAAACGCAAAAAGAGTCGTTAAATTTTTGAAAGAAGAACCTTTAGTAACGGATGTGTTATATACAGGTAAAGGCGGAATGCTTTCATTTAAATTACAAAAATCGGATTTAGTGAATCCTTTTTTAAAAAAAATGAAGCTGATTACTTTTGCTGAGAGTTTAGGCGGTCCAGAAAGCTTTATTACTTACCCTGCTACCCAAACACATGCTGACATTCCTTATGAAGAGCGTGTTGCTCGAGGAGTTGATGATTGTTTGCTACGTTTTTCCGTAGGTTTAGAAAATGCAGAAGATATTATTGCAGATTTAAAACAAGTATTTAATCAATTAAGAGAAGAACAATAAATTTTTGCTCAACAAAAAACCGAACTATTCAATTCTTGAAAAAATGATGCGGAATAGTTCGGTTTTCTTTATCTGTTTTGTGCGTAAGATAATTTTTCAAGAGTTTTTAATGGTTAATTTTAATTACTTCTTTTTCATGTTGTTAATTAGTGTCTCAATGTCGATTGCTATTTCATCATATGGGACAGCTTGACCGGAATTTTCCTCTTCTGAATAACCTGAATATAATTTTACAGCTACACCATTTTCATCAACCAAATAAAATGAGGAACCATGGATTACTTGATCGCCGTCTTCAGGCATTTTTACTAGAGTTTTAAACGATTTTAATGCAAATTGCTCGATGAATTTTTGATCATAACCAGTTAGTAAATGCCATTTTGATTCATCGGGTACAGTAAAGAATTTTAAATACTTCGAAAGCACTTCTGGAGTGTCTCTTGCTGGGTCTACTGAAAACCCAACGATTTTATAGTCCTCTAATCCTTTTTCTTTTAATTTTTCTTGTACGATTGACATATTTAACGTCATTGGCTGACAAATCGTGTTACAATTTGTAAAAATAAACATAGCAATCCAAGGTTGTCCCTTTAAGCTGTCTAATGTAACTGTTTCTCCTCGATGGTCAATCATCTTAAAATCTTCAATTTGGTACTCGATTGTCGGTTTAAAATTATAATTGCTACAAGCACTTAACACTATACTAACAATCAACATGATAGAAATAATAATAAAATTCCTTTTTTTTATAATCTTCATAAAGCCTCAACTCCCTTGGAATACTATGTTTATCATATAGGAAAGTAGTATAATAGTAAAAGCTTTTCCGCTTGAAAGGTTTTTAACAAATTTGTGAAATATTTTTCACTTTCTATCGTTCAAATACTTTTTCCCCATTGATGTTTTTCAATGATACGAGAACAGAATAAATGGCTTCAAGCTTAGCTTCGATTCGATGTAACAAATAAAAAGAAATGATAATAGGAAAACCAAGTTCTTGAATTAATGTGATCCATTGTTCCATCTATATAATCCCCTTTTTTAATATATTGATTAGAAAAATCGACAAAATCCAGTAAGGACTTTGCCGATTTTTATGAAAATTAAAGAATATCTGTTATCGTTTTATCAATCAGCCGTGCTTGTTTAACGCCCGCAAGTGGTGCTCCATCCAAATGAAAAACATCTTGATTAATTATCATTTGCATAGCATTGGATACATCTGTTGAAGTTAAATTTGGTTTTGGGTCGTTCAATGAGAGGGTTAAAATCTTTCCATTAGCTGCCTCAAATTTCATTTCAAGCACTGATGTCATGACATGTTACCTCCTTCATTATAAATCGATTTTTTCTGTTGTAGACAAAGTTGCATGAACGACTGGATAATTGGATAGTTGAATGAATGCTTGTACAACAGCTGCTAATTGTTCTGCTGTTACATTCGAGCGCACATTTTTGTAAGATCTAGAAGAGTAGACAACATCACCATATTCATCAATCCCCGTCTCATAAACGATTTTTAATGTTGCATTTTCAAACGTTAAGTTTGCCATTACTTATCCCCCCTTTCACTTATCCATATATCGAATTCATAAAAAAATAGAGACAACCTTAATGAAAAAATTTTTTACCTTGTTATAATGTTTTAGAGAGGAAAAAGAGGTGAACAAATTGGAAGGTTGGTTAATGTGGTTTCTCGTTTTTTGGAGTTTTGTAATGGTTGTATTAATGGCCATTGGCGGGTTTTTTATGTTCCGAAAGTTTTTAAAATCATTGCCAAAAAAGGATGGAAAATCAGATTTAGATTGGCAAGATTACTATATCAAGAAGACTCTGCATTTATGGAATGACGAATCAAAGCAATTGTTAAATGAACTTGTTAGTCCAGTTCCCGAATTATTTAGACAGCAAGCTAAGGAGTCGATTGCTGGAAAAATTGGCGAACTTGCATTAAAAGAGCATGCCAAAACCATTACGCAAGAATTAATTATTCGAGGCTATATTATTGCAACTCCAAAAAGAGATCACAAGTTTTTGCGAAAAAAATTAGCTGAAATGAATATTGATGTAACGCCTTATGAAAAATATTTTGCGGAAAGCAAAAAATGATGGATATTTAATACCCTTATTATAGTACAAACCATCAATAAACTTTGAACAAATAATGAAGTATAAAAATGAGCTGGAACCAAACTAAAAAACATCATTTTCTCAAAAGAGAAAATGATGTTTTTATTGATTTCCGTTCCGAAACGCTTTCTAAGGATCGGAAACGAGCCTTCTCGTTCTAAAGGGTCCCTTTCCTATTACTTAATTTACTAAGTTTGATTTTTCGATTTTCTTATACTGAATGAACATGGCAATGCGCCATGGCCAGAGCATGGCAAAGGCAAGTATCCAAAACATGCCCGCTAATTCTCCAGGATCAAAAGAATCGGTTAATACAATTTTTCCAGCAATTCGTATCAATAACAAGCTTACCAAAATAATAAAAAATGCTTTGGAGCGTTTCATATAAATTTCATTGTTACGAATTTCAAATTTGGAAGTTGTAATTAAAACAATAGAAAAAATAATTCCTACTATAACAGCTTCCAATATTTGAAGAGGAGGTACACGGAACTCCTCGAATATAAACATTAATGCACCCGTAGACATAGCAATGGGCGGTATAAGGATTTTTTTTGCATTAACCGGTTTCTTTTGCGAACGCAATCTCATCATCATGATGAAAGTACCCATAAATATTGCCATTAACGTACTCGCAATAATGATATAGCGAGAAGGTATTGCTTCAAACATATAATCCCTCCTCGAAGAAATTACAACTTCAACACATTTGCTTAAAAAAACTGCCTGTTAACATTCAGGCAGTACCTTCATAATAATACCACATTATTATAATTCATATGTATCTAAGACTTTATTAACAATCATTTTTAATTGTGCTGCATCGAATGGTTTGGTAATAAAATCTTTTACCCCTATTTCAAGGGCTTCAACAATCAAGCGTTGTTGTCCTAATGCGGTAACCATAATAATGTTAGCGTTTGGAAAGTTACTTAGAATTTCTCTAGATGCTTCAATACCAGACATGATGGGCATCGTCACATCCATTGTCACTAAGTCCGGTTGATGGAGGTGAAATAGTTTTACGGCTTCTTCACCGTTAGTGGCCTCTCCTACTACATCAAAACCCCATTCAACAAATAGTTTTCTTACTGTTGTTCTCATAAATAATGCGTCATCCACAATTAATACAGAAGGCATTGACAAATCTCCTTTATTTCATCAGCATTCTAGAAACCAGTGAAACCGTCAAATATAGGCGATAAAATTCTAATAATTATATTCATGCCATCGAAGAATAATAATATTCCAACAGCGATCATTACGTAGCCACCGATTTTTACAATTTTATTGCTATATTTTCGTAGCCAACCAATTCTTGAAATGAAGAATGATAGAATAAAAAACGGAATTGAAAAACCTAAAACATAAGCAATCATGTACCCCATTGCCGAATTTGGATTTGTCATAGCAAGAGCAAAAATTGCTGCCAAAATCGGTCCAGTACATGGTGTCCATCCCGCAGCAAAGGCAAGGCCAATCAATGATGAACCTAAGTAGCCTGAAGGTCTATTTTTAAATTGTATTTTTCGATCTTTCATTAAAAAGTCGATATTTAGCCATCCAACGATCATTAGTCCGAAAAGAACAATTAATATAGCACCAATTTGGCGTATTAAATCTTGATAATTAATAAAAAAGTTTTCAATTGATAATAATCTTGCACCAAAACCTAGAACGACGAAAATAATTGAAAATCCTAGTAAGAAAAAGAGCGTATGAAGAATTGCTCTTTTTTGCAGCATGCCTTTATCATTTTTAATTTCATCATAACTCATACCTGTTATGTACGATAAAAATGCGGGATACAACGGCAATGTGCATGGAGATATGAAGCTTAAAAATCCTGCACCAAAGGCAAATAATATATTAATATTTGTTGCCATCTTTGTCTCTCCTTAGCAATTGATGTTTCTATCATATCAAATGTTGCTTAAAAAGTACTAATTTAAAAATTGAAAAATTATTAACAAATAATAATACATGATGTTGATGCATCGTTAATGATTATTAATAAATAATATATGCTGAAAAAATTTTGTTTATTTATTATTATAAGAATAATTTACATCGCTTCCAAATCTTAAGTTCCATTGAGGTTCAAAACGATCGATGATCCAATTTTTCAATCGCTTCATTTCCTTTAAATCAGTTAACGGACATATTTGAAAATAAATAGTAGATTTTCTTATATGTTCAGCAATATTGGCATTAATATGACAATGAGTTGCAGTGCCATCTCGAAAGCACGACTTAGGAGAGATATTTCCAATATGTTGATTAAATCTTAATTTAAATGTATTGTTACAAATCCCTGCAAAAACTAGTTCATCGTTCTTAATCACTAAATAAACACCTTTTTTACTTAGCAAAGAATCGTTGCCTTTAACAATAAATTGGCAATAAGTTAAATCTCCATATTTATTTAAAAATTCTTTGTAAAAGAGGTCATGATTTTTTTTCATCTGATAAATAGCGATTCCAGCCGGAACATCTAAAAGTTCAGTATATTCCTTGATAACCTTTTCTTTTAAATGTTCATATCGTCTATGTTGAAGTAGTTCACGAATTGTTTTTTTATCAAACAAACGAAATAGTTCCTGAATGCCGGTTTCAATCAGTTCAATTCGAATGCGATGAAAAGGATATTCTCGATCCCCAACTTTTATGAACATGAACCAATCCCCTCCCAATAGCTAAAAAAACAAAAAAATCGAAATATTCCCAATCTACGCTTCATTATGGTAATTCGATAAAAACTAAATAATTCCTTTTACGCAAACTTACGTTTTTTTCGATTTTCCAAAACCGTAGATAAACTAAAGAGCAATATAGCTAGCCATATAAAACCGAAAGAAATCAACTCTATGTTTGTAAAGGGTTCTTTATATACAACGGTTCCCAAAATTAAAATAATAGTTGGAGAAAAGTACTGGATGAAGCCTAATATAGATTGTGGTAAAGCTTGAGCCCCTTTAGCAAATAAAATCAATGGGTAAGCTGTTACCAATCCCCCTAACATAAGAAAAACATCTGTTTTCCAATCGAATTGCAAAAATGACGTATTGTTAGTAAACATAAGAAAACCGTAATAAACTAGTGCGAAAGGTAAAATAAACAATGTTTCAATTGCTAATCCCCTTGTTGCATCGAGCTGAATTTTTTTCTTTAATGCACCGTAAACGGCAAATGAACAAGCAAGCCCCAATGCAACCCAAGGGATTTTCCCGTAACGAATTGTCATCAATGCCACTCCGATAAATGCTATAAAAACAGCTACGATTTGAGCTTTAGACAATTGCTCTTTAAAAAGGAATAGGCCAAACAATACGGTGATTAATGGATTTATATAATATCCTAAGCTTGTTTCGACTACATGTTCATTTGTTACTGCCCAAATATATAGGAACCAGTTACATGAAATGACAAAGGATGCTAGTAAAAGTAAGAAAAATGTCTTTTTTTCCTGCCATAACCATTTTAAATCTTCAATAAGTTTACTTTTTTGACCAATGATAAATATAAAAATAGTTGTAAAAATAAACGACCAAATAATACGATTTAATAATATTTCAATGCTATTGACGTGTTCTAATAACTTCCAATAAACAGGAAAGAATCCCCAAATGATATACGCTGCCATGGCACTAATCATGCCTTTTCTTTCTTCAAACATATTGATAATCAACCTTTCAATGATATGAATTAACTTACATACAAATTATAGCGATGGAAAATAATGAAGTAAATGTAATATCATACGAATACAATTCGTTATCTCGAGGGAATAGCTTATTAATAACGTTTCTGTATAGTTGATAAATTTAAAAAGTAAAAAATGACTAACTTTATTCAGTTAGTCATCGTGAAGTGTTTATTCATTTAGTGAACTAAGTGATGAAATGAAGAGCTGAATTTCATTAATTGTTTCCTTTATTTGACTTTGGAAATATTCATTTTTTGTGAAATAACTATGCACAAGTCCCTGAGCAATTCTTAATTTGACTTTTCCCCCTGAATCCTCCAATTTCTTTGCATAAGCAATCCCTTCATCTCTCAATACATCATTTTCGGCAACAATAATAAAAGCGGAGGGCAAGTTCGTCAAGTCCTTAGCTAGTAATGGAGAGACATATTGGTGATATGTTTCATCTTCATTGTTTAAATAATGTTGTTTAAACCACGCCATATCTTCTTTTAAAAGACCATATCCAACTGCAAATTCTTCATAGGATGCAGTGCTGAACGTCAAATCTGTTACAGGATATAATAATACTTGAGCATGAATTGTAGAACCTTGTAAATCTCTGTTTAATAAAGTGACGACAGTTGCTAAATTTCCTCCGGCACTATCTCCTGCTACTAAAATTTGATTGGTTCCATTCAAAAATTTTTTATTTTCAACTGTCCAAAGAAAAGCATCATAAGCATCAAAAACGGGCGTTGGAAATTTAAATTCAGGAGCTAAACGATAATTGACTGAAACCACAATTGATTTCGTTATTTCTGCTAACAATTCACAGGTTTCATTGCACGTTTCAATGCTATTTAACACCCATCCTCCTCCATGATAGTAAACAATAATTGGAAATGGCCCTTTCCCTTTCGGTGTGTAGATTCGTAACGTGATTGAATGACCATCTCTAACCGTAATTGAAACATCTTTTTTCGTTACATTGCTTAAACCCTCAGTACATTTTGTTCTTAAAAATTTTTCCCTTCTAGATCTTTCTTCAATTGGATTCATTGTGTATAACGGAACTTGGCGATTCGTTTCATTTAAATAACGGATAGTGTTTGGTAATAAGGTGGACATAGAGGATCAACCCCTTATTCTTATAATTCTTATTTGATTACTATGATTTGATTGTACAATGAAATTCTAATTCAATCAACATAAATAGTTGGAGTATGCTGCACTATGTCACAATAATGACTACTATCCATCAAAATTAGCAAAGAAGAAAATTTTAAAACCCTTTCAATCTAGCTCTCTAATAATAAATATAATTTTCATTTCAAAATTTTATTTGTTCATCATAGGTATTAATCTAGTTTATTTTTTAAATCTTCCATATGTTATGGATGAGTAAATAACTATTAAGGAGGTGAAAATAAATGTTTAATCGAAGACATCAACATCATCATATGAGACCGCAACCTATTTGTTGTCCACCAAATGTAATGCCAACACAAATTGCACCTGCTCAAGTTTCGCCAACTCAAGAAGTTGTGAAAACGAATGTATTTAATACAATAGTTCCTCATTTCCATCCAGTGCACACAACAACAGTAAATCGACATATCTATCATCATCAACACTATTATCCAAGAACGTATTCAGAAGTGAATGAATATTATCAAACATCTCAGCAATGTGGTAGCCCTGAAAATCCTAACCCAAGGTACTTCCCTCTACAAAGAAGATTTGGATATTAAATCATAATAAATGACTGCACCCCTATTAAGGCAGCATAATGCTTGCAAAGAGGTGCAGTTTTTTTATTTCATTACATCTTCTTTAACTTTTCATATTCAAGTTGAAGCTGTTCAATTCGTTTTCTCCCTTCTTCGCGGCTTTGAATTGTTTCCGCTTGAATTTGTTTCGTTTCTTCAATTCCGGCTAAAATTGTTTTCCATGTATTTTCTATCGTTTCAATTTTAATACTTGGTTGGCTTGCAGTTCTAGCAATTTCCACACTGTTACGACGAATGTTTTCCGCATTTCTCAACAACATTTCATTTGTTCGTTTATCTAGCTCTTGCATAGAGTCAGAAACTAATTTTTGACGTTGAATGGTTACTGCATGGATTAAACCTTGTTTAAAAATTGGGATTGTTGTTACAAATGCGGAATTAATTTTTGCAATCAAATGATTATTGCCTTGTTGCATTAATCGGATTTGCGGAGCTGCTTGGAAAGAAACTTGTTGTGCCATCTCTAAATCATAGCGCCGCTGTTCTAACAATTCGATAGCTCGCTGTAAGGATTCGAGATCCATAATTGCTTCTTGATCCCCTTCATTTGCTCGCATTTCTAATTTTGAAAGTTCCGGTTTTAAATCTTCCAGTTTTATTTCAATCGCTGCGATATGTTCGCTTAAACTTTTAAAATATTCAAGGTTTTGTTCGTACATTTGTTCAAGTTCGAGCGTATTTTTTTTTAATTCCTGTTCGTATTTCGTAATTTCTTGATAAATGACATCAATTTCTTTATTCATTGTATCGTATTTCGATAATATTTTTTGAAGTTGCTCTTTTCCCTTTCCAAACAGACGAGATAGAAAACCTTTCTTCTCTTCTTTGAAATCTTCCGGATCAAAACGAGACATGATTTTATTTAAATGATTGATGAGCTCACTAGATTTTTCTAATTTACTTTGTTTGATGGAAGCAAGCATCCGATCGGAAAACTTAGAAATGGCATTGGCGGTTTCCTTCCCGAATTCTAAAACCGCTATTTGATTTTTCCAGTCTATTTTTTCAGCAAGAGTACGAACGGCTGGATCTTTTTTTAACTCAATCTGTCTTTTACGCAATTGTGACTTTTCTTCTTCTGTTACAAGCTGAGGAGGAGCTTCAACAATTTCATGGTTTTCTTGTTTCAATTTTGCATCTAAATCTTGAAATAAAGGGTTTTTCATTTCTGACATGGCTTTCCTCCGTTCTTCATTGTATGTATGTTACTCTTTCATTTACAGTTTACACTAACTTCTACAGTAATCATACGATTAAAGAATTACGAAAGTTTCATTTCGTTAACCAAAGCAATAAAAGTATCACAACTTGTTAATAGAGCTCGATGAGCCAAAAAACCACGTTCTTGATTGAACGTGGTTTACGAATGATTAACGATTGTTTTGATTATGTTTAGGATTTGGAATTGCACCAATTGTACTTACCCAACGATTGGTGTAATTAAAGAAACCTACCACAAAAGCTGCTTCTAAAATCTCATGGTCGTTAAACCCAACTTCTCTCAACAAATCTACTTCTTTTGTTGTGATTTCGTCTGGATATTTCGTTGCACGGAAAGCGTAGTCACATAATGCTCTTTGTTTTTCTGTTAATTTTGCACTGCGGTAATTATACGTTAACGTGTCTACCCAAACTGGATCGTTTGTTAGTCTTCGTAACGTATCGCTATGAGTTGTCAAGCAATAGTTACAACAGTTCACCGATGATACAACAAGACCTATCATTTCTTTATCAATTAAATCTAAATACGTATTTTTCGTATTAAACAACGAATATTTAAAATCTAAAAAAGCTTTAAATTGAATCGCATTTAACGGCAAAACTTTAAATAAGTTGTTTACTACTCCTAATTTTTCTTCTTGCTTTTTGATGTTCTCTTCAAAATATTCTTGTAATTCTGGTGGTATTTCTTCTAATTTTGGCTTTTCTAAATAAGATAATTGTTCATCATACATTCCCATATTTCTCCCCACTTTTCTACTATAAGTTACTAATTAATTCATATGAATGATGTGATTACCTCTAGAACAAGGTTTATAATGTTCCTCCTGAACCACCGTCAATATTTATGGAAGTGCCCGTTACATAAGAAGCTGCATCAGAAACAAGAAATGTAATAACTTTTGCTGCTTCTTCTGTTTCGCCAATTCTACCAAGAGGAATCGATTTTCCAATTTCTTTAGAATATTCCTCCCATGAAGAATTTGGCATTTCTCTTTTCCATTTTTCTTCAATTTGCCTACTTCGAATAAGCCCGATACATACTGTGTTAACTCGAATATTATATTTTCCTAAATCTTTACTCATTGCTTTTGTTAATGCAAACCCTGCTGAACGACTAACAGTAGTTGGAAGGCTATTTTCACTTGGAGTTTTAGCGATTGACGCAGTAACGTTTACGATTGAGCCACCATATTCCTTTAAATATGGAAGTGCATATTTTGAACAATGAATTGCACCAAACAATTTTAAATTTAAGTCAGCAACCCAAAGTTCAGTGTCTACTTCTTCAAAAGAATAGGCAGCAGAAGTACCAGCATTATTCACCAAAATATTTAATTTGCCAAATTGCTTAACAGTTTCTTCAATTAAGCGTTTACAATCCTCTTCTTTAGTAACGTCCGCAACAATGGCAAGCACTTCTTTTCCCGTTTCCTTTTTTATTATTGTTTTTGCTTCTTCCAATGACGATTTGTTTCGAGCGCATATGGCAACATTCGCTCCTTCTTTAACTAATTGAAGTGCAGTATGTAGACCAATTCCTTTACTTGCTCCTGTGACGACGGCAACTTTACCTTGTAAATTTAGTTCCATTGTTCACTCTCCTTTACTTCTATTTTGCAAAATAAGAACAAGGTATGTAAATAGATACTTTATTGAAATTTCAAAATAATCAAATGAATATTTTCTATTTATTCTTAATCTTAATTGATTAGAACTTTCTTAGAAATAAAAAAACTGATTCTAAAGTAAAAATTCTTTAGAATCAGTCTTTCTTAGAAAATTAACACCAACGTTTGAAATGTGTACCTACAATAATAAGTAGGATAAATAATACTACTAATAAAGCAAAGTTATTTCCATAATGGCCACCATAACATCCTCCGTAATAGCCCATGGATATCCCTCCCTCATCATTCGATACTCCAGTTTATGTGGAAACGATGAATGGGATAGGTACAAGTGCATAGATTAATATTTAAATTTTTTCTATTTTTATATGAAAACTTTTTTCGAAAAGAAATTTACCTTTATCAAATGTTCGTTCCACAAAAGTTATATTCCGATCCTCATCTATTAATAAGACGGTTGAACAACGAGTGCCATAATGGGGTAATTGAATAAATGCAGAGGATAAATTTCTTTCCATCTCTAACCCAACACCTGTATTTGGTAACTGCTCATCTGGAGCGATTTCACGGTCCATGACAATTTCAAATAATTCATCGATATTTAATTTTCCGGTATTATTTTGTATATATTCTGCTAAGCGTGCCCTTCCTTTAACAACTTTTGGCCACGGAGTATTTAATGTATGATTACTGATGCTATGAGTCCCAGGTTGTATTTCATTTATTTCATTAAAGATATTATTATAGTGCAATAAATGCCCCTCATGCCAAACAATGACATTATATCCACCGTAATAATCTTTAGTTGTTACTAACTCATCTACAAAATCTTTTGGATGCCTCGTATCCTTCAAAAAATTTCGTACAATTTCTCCGCGTGAACGAGGCTTTGCAGGTAAACTCGGATCACGATAATTCGTAATAGCTGCAAAACGACCATTTCTAGATACTCCGAGCCATGTACCCATTTGAAGAAGATCTCTACCTGCCAAAATATCTGGTTCGTCTTCCCAAAAATGTGCAGGTTTTGCCGGGCGATCATAAAACTCATCCCGATTTGCTACAACAATTAATTTGTAAATTGGATGTTCTTGATAATGAAAATGTATTAAACACATGCTCCCAACCCTTTAACATTTTATTTATAAAAATAGTTTATCATTCATGAGCTATAATTTTACTATAAATTAAAATTGATTAGTTCTTCTTTTTTATTTATTCTAAAATTGCTTCTAATATTTTATTTTTATGCCTTAATGCAGAAACCACACTCACCATAAACCAAATGATTAATAATGCGGGAATAACATAAAAGAGTATAGATACAATAATAGTCACAGCAATTCCCCCTACTTTCCTTGAATTCGTTCATAGGTCATGAAATAAAACAATAGAATTTTTATCATTATTTATAAGATAAATTTCACATGCTACATTTACTAATACAAAAATTTTAAATTTTTTATGAACTTGCAATAATCTACAAAAAGAGACTCTACATTAGAAAAATGTGTAGAGTCTCATATCATTTTCTTATCACGTTATATGGCACGCTAAACATATTATCTCCATTATCTTCTATTTAGTGATTAAATTGTATATTGTGATGCCTTTCACTACTTAATTAATCGTTATAACTTTCGTAAATATGCAGTAAATGTGCATAAGCACTTCCTGCTTTTAAAGCCGCTGTAACTAGTATTGCTTCAGCAATTTGTTCCTCTGACACCCCTAGTTTCATTGCATTATTTGTGTGGGAATTGATGCTTTGTGTACAGTGGATTGCATGAGCAACTGCGATAGCAAGCAGTTCTTTAAATCCATCAGTTAAAAAACCTTTTCCCATGACAACTTGAGAAAAATTAAAGTATGGTTGAAGTTTCGCTTTGAATGACTCTGTTTTATCATTCAAAGAATGTTCATGTTGATTTAAGGTTGTCTCTGCTTCAACTGCCATTACAACAAATATTGCCTCTATAAGTTCTTCTTGACATGCTCCTGCAATCTTTGCTTTTTTTGTATGAACATCTATACAATAGGGACATTTTGTGACATGGGCAATGGCGACTGCAATGATTTCCTTTTCTTTTTTCGTTAATGCCCCTGGTTTAAAAACCGTTCCATCAAATCTAGAAAAGGCTTTAAACTGTTCGGGCGCAAATTCTTTTAATTTCTTCATGTAATGATTTTTATTTTTTTCATAATAACTAGTCATTCAAATTGCTCCTTTATATTCGTAATAGAAAAATAACATAGCAGAAAATGAAATTCGAAATTGCAGAATTTTTATCAATTTAACATAAATTTTATGAATATCGGAATATTTCACTATTTCTTATAAAAATATTGTTCGATTTTATGGAAAAGAGTATATAATCAAACTATATTGCAATTTCAAGGAGTGTTTATCGTGAGTACAAACAAACGTGCATACAATTTTAATGCAGGACCTTCAGCATTACCCCTAGAAGTATTAGAAAAAGCACAACAAGAACTAGTAAACTATAACGGATCTGGCATGTCCATTATGGAAATGAGCCATCGAAGTAAAGATTACGATGAAGTTCATAACAATGCAATCAACCGTTTGAAAAAGCTCCTTTCCATACCTGATAATTACGAAATTCTCTTTTTACAAGGTGGAGCAAGTCTTCAATTCTCGATGATTCCAATGAACTTCTTAACAAAAGACAAAACAGCTAGCTATATTTTAACAGGATCTTGGTCAGAAAAAGCTTTGAAAGAGGCAACACTATTCGGTAATGCAGTGGTAGCGTCTAGTACGAAAGACAATGAATATCGAAATATTCCAAGTATTGAAGATATTCAATTTAATGCAAGCGATGCATATGTTCACCTTACATCCAACAATACAATTTATGGAACACAATGGAAAGAATTCCCGAATACAGGAGATGTTCCATTAATTGCGGATATGTCAAGCGACATTTTATCTCGCTCGATCGATGTGAATCAGTTTGGCATTATTTATGCAGGTGCTCAAAAGAATTTAGGACCTTCTGGTGTGACGGTAGTCATCATTCGCAAAGATTTAATTGAACAAGCAAATTCAGAAATACCGACTATGTTAAAATATAAAACACATGCGGATAAAAATTCTTTATATAATACTCCTCCAACATTTGGTATTTACATGTTAGGAGAAGTTTTAAACTGGGTTGAAAATCAAGGCGGACTTGAGACAATTCAGAAACGCAACGAAGAAAAAGCAAAATATATCTATGATGTTATTGATAAAAGCAATGGATTTTATAAAGGACATGCGGAACCAAATAGCCGTTCTCTCATGAATATTACGTTCCGATTAGCTGATGAGGAATTAGAAAAGCAATTTTTAGCTGATGCAAAAGCTGCTGGTTTTGTCGGGTTAAACGGCCACCGCTCTGTTGGTGGTTGTCGAGCATCTACATATAATGCCGTACCAATAGAAGCTTGCATAGCTTTACGCGATTTCATGTACGAATTCCAAAAGAAGCATCAATAAATAATTAATTATAAAAAGCGAATTGGAAAACACATCGGTTTCTCAATTCGCTTTTTTATATACTTATTTTACTTCCCCTATTCTAAAATTTTAAAGAAAATAAGTCAGGTAAGTATTAGCAACCCTTTATAGGAAGTACGTGTATTAATTTGAGTTGTTGTGTTATTTGGTGCGAGGATTTGTTAAATTATCAATGGATTATTTAGAACCATGTTAAAAAAGAATATTATACGTTAATGCCTCTAGATTAACATCAAAAAATGGTGATTCAAAAATTTAATAATCGAGTAGGAGGGAGCGATTAACTCCCGTCCTCTCACACCACCGTACGTACGGTTCCGTATACGGCGGTTCAATTAAGATGATTGACGCAAGTCTTTATAACTTCCGTGAATAGCTGTTCTCTTTATGCCAGTGGTCACTCCACCCTCCAAGAGGTCTCCCACGGGATTCACCGCTTCCTTCCTCAAGTGAGGTACTACGTTTTCTGTGTTCATCATGACTCACTGAATGCCAAGGGCTATTCTCTCTTAATTGTTCGGTCCTTCTTAGTAGTTCTAAACCAACTAATACTATGACCTCTGCTGACTTCTGACGGTTCAGCTACTTATCACTAAGTAGGTTATGAAGCGTACTTCACATATCCGCCAGACCTCCCCGGGTAAGAATGTAATCTTTCCTTCCATCTATCTGCTTCATTTACTCTGTACCACCTTTGGCAGAAAGGACTTTGTTTTGTTTAGCAAACTCATCCAATGATACCTAGCCTTATATGAAGTTCGTGTTCCTCAGACCGGAAGTTTGCCGCTCGCTTCCTTCAGATTCCGCGTCACCACGGACACCCTTGCGTTAAGCTAACTGTTACTTCTGCCTTCACAGTTCGGGACTTACACCCTATAGATTACACCCATGCCAGGCGCACTAAAAAACGAGGCTGTAAATTTTCAACAGCCTCGTTTTACTTACGTAAGCAATTAATATGCTCTTCCGAACCATACTGTATGTTTTGCTTCTTTTCCACAATGAATGCAAGTGTGTTTCGTTGTAGGTGGGTTGAATGGAATATTGCGTGAAGTAAATTTTGTTTCTTCTTTTACTTTAGCTTCACATGCATCATCTCCGCACCAACCTGCAAGTACCCATCCTGGAATTGTTCCGTTTTTCTCGCTATTTTCAATATGTTCTTTTAATTGATCTAACGTATCAATATGCAAATGAGAATTTGCATCTCGGAAAGCTTTTGCTTTATCGTATAGACGTTTTTGCATTGTTTGTAATTCTTTCTCTACTGCTTCTACAACAGAATCAAGAGAAATTGTGATTTTTTCGTCTTCATCTCTAGCTTTTAAGATTGCTTGGTTGTTTTCTAAATCACGTGGTCCTAGCTCGATCCGAACAGGTACTCCTTTTAACTCCCACTCATTGAATTTAAATCCTGGTGATTGATCAGTATCATCTAATCGTACTCGAATCCCTTTATCTTTTAGAGCCTTAAAGATTTCATCTAATTTTTCAATGATTGCAGGATTTTTCTTCCATGGTCCAACAGGAATTAAAATTACTTGTGTTGGTGCAATTTTTGGCGGTAAAACTAATCCTTTTTCATCACCATGAACCATGATAACAGAACCGATTAAACGAGTAGATGTTCCCCATGATGTTGTATGGACGTGTACGTGTTTATTTTCTCGGTTTAAGTATTTAATGTTGAACGCTTCAGCAAATTTTGTTCCCAAATAGTGACTAGTACCTGCTTGTACGGCTTTACCATCTTTCATCATTGCTTCGATGGAGTACGTATCAACTGCACCTGCAAAACGTTCAGACGGTGTTTTTTGTCCATCATACACAGGGATGGCCAATACATTTTCTACAACATCTTTATAAATATTGAGCATCTGCATTGTTTCTTTGCGAGCATCTTCTTCATCTTCATGAGCTGTATGACCTTCCTGCCATAAAAACTCAGAAGTACGAATAAATGGAAGAGTCTTCTTTTCCCAACGGAAAACGTTAGCCCATTGGTTAATTAGTACTGGCAAATCACGATAGGATTTAATCCAATTGGAATATAAATGACCAATCATCGTTTCTGAAGTTGGTCTAAGTGCTAAACGTTCTTCTAGCTTTTCACCGGCAGCTTCTGTCACCCATGGTAGTTCTGGAGAGAAACCTTCAATATGATCTTTTTCTTTTTGGAAGAAAGATTCAGGTATTAACATTGGAAAATATGCATTACGATGACCCGTTTCTTTAAAACGTTTATCCATTTCAGACTGGATATGCTCCCAAAGTTCATAGCCATCCGGTTTAAATGCGATACACCCACGAACCGGCGTATAATCCATTAAATCTGCTTTTTGAATTGTGTCGATATACCATTTTGTAAAATCGTTCGTTTGTTGCGACATAGTCATCCTCCTTACAACAAAATAGCGTAAAGATGCCCGATTAAGGACGCCTTTACGCTGAATAGTAGTTCTCACCATCATACAACATACACTGATGTCGTTTCAGATATCCAATGAAATCAATGAAAAATTCGTCTTCTCCTTTTAAAGGCATTATGTGGTGATATAGCTCTCAGCGAATGCTATATTAACTGATTTTATTTGAAAAACGAATATTTATTTCTAATATAATGTACCAAATTAAAGCAATAAATACAATTACTATATAAAAATTTTGCTGAGGTAATGTTAAAAAGTTATACATTTGAAAACTTTTTTTCATCATTTAATATAGTTAAAAATTCTTGGACAATTCTGATAATATTCTCCTAAAAATTCGCAAAATTCAACCCTTTCAATTCTATGTAAAAATTTTGAAATGTTTGCAATAAAAAGATAGTTTTATCAATTATATGATGGGAAATTTCAATATATCCAAAATTTATTAAAAAATATATGAATAAAGTAGTATATTATTTTTTATTAATTTATGGTTTCATATAATCGGTAAATACTACTAGATTCGACAATCTTTAGTTCGAAGATTGTCATAATATGTAAATTGGAGGTTGAAAAATGAAAGTTTCCATTCGATGGAAAATTATTGGGATAGTACTTCTCGTCATTGTAATTGGTCTAGGTTCCCTATCAACAGTAAGTTCCATCTTAATATCATCTAAAACCGAAAATGCGGTCATCGATCAAAGTGAAGTACTAGTTAAAGAATTAACGAATTCCATTTCAACTTTTATTGATGGTTATGAAAAAAGTATTTTAAAAATGACTTCAGACCAAGGTGTATTAGATTATTATTATCACTCAACAACGTTTAATGATGAAGCTGATCAAGCTTTTCGCGAACAATTAAAAAAATATTTAACCATTTACAACTCTGCATCGTCCATTTACTTTACAGATGCAAACAAAATTATCACTGAACCGCATTTCGATGAAATTTTTGATTTAGATGTAAATACCCGTTCATGGTATACTGAAGCAATCGCAAACCCAAATGAAGTGTTATGGTCCCCTCCGTATGTAGATGCTTCAACCGGGGAATACGCGATTGCAGGTTCAAAAGCAGTAATGGAAGGAAATAAAGTTCTAGGTGTATTAGGAGTAGATATTTTACTATCAAGTTTGACTGAAGAAATTTCGAAAATCGATTTAGGCTTTGAAGGATATCCAATTATTTTCGATTCTTCGGGAGTTGCTATTGTTCACCCGACACTAACGGGGGAGAATTTAAGTAATTTAGAATTTGTTGAAAAGATTTTAAATGACGAAAATCAAAAAAATATTTTAAGAACGACAATTGATAATCAAGAAAATGTGATTGTTTATGAAAAAATTCCGACTTTAGGATGGACAGTTGGTGCTGTTTACAATGCAAAACAATTACATAGTACAGCAAATAGCATTCAAAATATGATTATTTTATTTACATTCATCATCTTAATCGCAATCTTTTTCGTACTGTATTTCACCATTTCAAAAATTATCAAACCAATTTATTCCTTATGTACATCTATGGAAAAAGTTGCACAAGGCGATTTAACTGTACATATCGATACGAAGAGACATGATGAAATTGGTGAATTAGCAAATCATTTCAATAACATGCTTGAAGAAATGAAAAAAATCATTGGAGTAGTTCAGTCATCTTCAAGACAAGTGGAAGATCGTTCTCATCACTTAAGCGCCCTTGCTGAAGAAACGAATGCTTCCAGTGTAGAAGTAACAAATGCTGTGCGAGAAATAGCTATAGGCGCCACACAATCAAGTGAAAACGCAGATCAAGTAACTGTATCATCTGGGAAATTAGGAGACAAAATTAATCAAATGACTGAGCAATCGAAAGCGCTCAAAGGAATTACAAATGAAGCGAATGAATTGAATATTGAAGGACAAGAGAAAATGGACAATTTATTAAATTCCTTTGAAAATTCGAAATCAGAATTACACAATATGTCTATCTCTGTGTCTTCACTGGAAGAAAAAATTCATGCGATTGAATCTGTGATGGATACAATTTCTGAAATTTCGCAACAAACGAATTTACTCGCTTTAAACGCAAGTATTGAAGCAGCTCGTGCAGGCGAACATGGTAAAGGATTTGCTGTTGTAGCAGAAGAAGTACGTAAACTTGCCGAACAATCGGCTAAAGCAACGGAACATGTCAAATCAACAATACATGAATTGCAGCAAGAAGCAATTTCCGTCGTTAAACAAATGAATGAAATGCAAGATACATTCAAAGAACAAGGAACAGTTGTTGAAAATACAAGTATACTATTCCAAAATCTATCATCGTTAATTTTAAATATGGAACATACTTTTAAAACTGTTACGGAAGAAATCGATAGTATCATAAAATATAAAGATCGAGTTGTGGAAACAATTGAGGAAATGTCCATGACAGCACAATCAACTGCAGCAGCTTGTGAGGAAGTAAGTGCTGCTAGCGATGAGCAATTAAGAGCAATACATTCTGTTGCTGAAGCTTCAGAAGAACTAAACGAATTAAGCAAAGAATTATCTCAAACTGTAAGCAGATTTAAAATATAAATCGAGTAGGAGGGAGCGATTAACTCCCGTCCTCTCACACCACCGTACGTACGGTTCCGTATACGGCGGTTCAATTAAGATGATTGACGCAAGTCTTTATAACTTCCGTGAATAGCTGTTCTCTTTATGCCAGTGGTCACTCCACCCTCCAAGAGGTCTCCCACGGGATTCACCGCTTCCTTCCTCAAGTGAGGTACTACGTTTTCTGTGTTCATCATGACTCACTGAATGCCAAGGGCTATTCTCTCTTAATTGTTCGGTCCTTCTTAGTAGTTCTAAACCAACTAATACTATGACCTCTGCTGACTTCTGACGGTTCAGCTACTTATCACTAAGTAGGTTATGAAGCGTACTTCACATATCCGCCAGACCTCCCCGGGTAAGAATGTAATCTTTCCTTCCATCTATCTGCTTCATTTACTCTGTACCACCTTTGGCAGAAAGGACTTTGTTTTGTTTAGCAAACTCATCCAATGATACCTAGCCTTATATGAAGTTCGTGTTCCTCAGACCGGAAGTTTGCCGCTCGCTTCCTTCAGATTCCGCGTCACCACGGACACCCTTGCGTTAAGCTAACTGTTACTTCTGCCTTCACAGTTCGGGACTTACACCCTATAGATTACACCCATGCCAGGCGCACTAATAAAAGGAGCTAACTTAAACCAGTTAGCTCCTTTTTAATTTCATTATTTATTATACTTGATGAGCTTCTTCCCGTTTACCGAAGATTAGCTTTAATAATGGTGGAGTTACTAAAGTCGTAATAATGATGACTACAATCATTGCGCCATAAAACTCTTGAGATAATATGCCGCCAGTTAGTCCAATGGAAGCTAAGATTAATGCAACTTCTCCTCGGGAAATCATACCTGCTCCTATACCTGCGGAGGATTTCCAACCAAAGCCACAAACTTTTGCTCCAAGACCGCAACCGATAAATTTTGAAAGCACGGCAATAATAGAAAATACAATAATAAATACAATTTGATCTCCAATTCCATCAAAGCTCATTGGTAAACCAATGTTAATAAAGAAGAACGGTACAAAGATGCCATATGCAATTGGTGAAACACCGTGTTCAACTTCTTTTGCATATTTTGTTCTACTAATAGCAACCCCCATGAAATATGTACCGATAATGCCTGATACCCCAAGGAAATCAGCAAAATAAGCGAAGGCAAACAATAATATTAACCCCGCAGTAACAATCGGTTCAGTAATTTTAAATCCTTCAAAGAGATGCATAAACTTCGGCACAAGATATTTTCCAACAAAGTAAATGACAATAAAGAAGATAATTTGCTGTGCAATGACCCAAGCAATATTTGTATCCGAGCCCACAAAAAATCCAATTGCAACAGCAATGAGAATTACTACAATTACATCATCGAGAACCGCTGCTCCAAGTAATGTAGCTCCTTCTCTACTATTTAACCATCCAATTTCCCGCAATGTTTGAACGGAAATACTTACGCTCGTTGCAGCAAGTAATAATCCTAAAAAAATACCTTCAGATGTAGGAATACCAAATAGTGGAGAAGCGCCCCACCCCATTAAAATTGGCATTACTACTCCTAAAATTGCTACAAGAGTTGCCGCTTTCACATTTTTATTTAAACTTTCCAAGTCTGTTTCAAGTCCAGCAAGGAACATTAATAATAATACTCCGATTTCACTGAACACATGAATTAATTCCGTTTGTTCTATCCATCCAAGAACAGCCGGCCCGAGAATGATCCCCGCAATAATTTTACCTAATACGGATGGTTGTCCTAGGCGAATGCTGATTTGACCAGCTATTTTCGCAACGAGCAACACGAGTACAATTTGTAAAATAAATTCAAATACATCCACAATAGTTACCCCCTTGTTGTAATAATAGATGGATGCAAAAAAAAAGACATGGTGGTAGCCTTGTTGACAGACTCCACCATGTTTTGCTCCATATTCAAATACGTTTACTATTATAAACGAATTATATTATTATGTAAATTCCTTTTTTTCAGTTTATTTTTAAATTTTGTTATTCTATTTTGAGAAAAGTTACGATAGAATTACTTATTGTTATGATGTTACTTTCCCTTAAATTGCTGGACTGTCTGACTGCGATTATTGCTATTGCATATAGCGGAAATGACTGCTACTCCGTCAGCTCCTGCTTCTAATACCATATGTGCATTGAATGGAGTAATCCCTCCAATTCCGACAATTGGGAAATTCGGATACATTTTCCTTGCGTCCTTTAAAAAATCAACCCCAGCTGGCTTTTTGGCATCAGGCTTCGATTTCGTCTCGAAAATTGGACCAATCCCTACATAATCTGCCCCTCCTTCGACAGCTTTCACCATTTCTTCTTTATTATGAACGGAAACACCAATTATTTTGTGTTGAAACTTTTCGCGAATTTCTTCTATCGGTGTATCATCTTGACCAACGTGAATGCCATCTGCGTCGATTTTTAATGCAAGATCCACATCATCATTCACAATAAAAGGAACTCCATATTGCTTACAAAGGGATCGACATGCTCTTGCAAATTGTTCTAATTCTTTTCCCATTAACGGTTCATTTCCTTTTTCCCTTAGTTGAAAAATCGTAATACCTGCTTTTAAAGCATCTTCTAGCACTGATAGTGGGGACTCATTATTACAATTTTCCGTACCCATTATGAAGTAAACAGCTAAATCCGTTCTATTCAACAATTTCCACCTCTACATTAGCACCAAAACGGTGAGCAAAGTGATTTGTTGGGCCATGTCCACGTCCGATATTTAGTGGATTTTCAATTGCAATTTGAACAAATTTTTTCGCTTCGATAACGGACTCTTTTAACGAAAGCCCCTTACCTAAATTTGCTGTAATAGCTGCAGAAAAAGTACACCCTGTTCCATGGGTATGTTTCGTATCAATTCGTTTTGATTTTAATTGAAAGAAAGAGCCGTCTTGAAAAAAGACCGTATCAACAGCAGATGGACCTTCCAAATGTCCGCCTTTCATTACTACACAATTAACACCAAGTTGCAAAATCTTTGCTGCTGCTTGTTGAATGTCATCTGCTGTTTCAATTTTCATACCTGTGATTGTCTCAGCTTCTGGAATATTAGGCGTTAATACGGTTGCTATTGGCAATAATTCATTTTTCATCGCTTGTACGGCCTCTTCTTGCAATAACGCTTGCCCACCTTTTGCAATCATCACTGGATCAACGACTATTTGAATATTTTTATCTATTAAATTTTTTGCAATCGTTTTAATAATATCTGCAGAAAATAACATACCTGTTTTTAATGCTTTCACTTCAAAATCTTGTAAAACTGTATTCAATTGTTGTTCCACAAATTCAGACGTTGCAGGATAAATACCTTCTACGCCTAATGTATTTTGAGCAGTCAATGCGGTAATGACAGATGTACCAAAAACATTTAGCTCCTGAAATGTTTTTAAATCCGCTTGAATGCCAGCTCCCCCGCCGCTATCTGAACCAGCAATTGTCAAGACAATATTCACAGTTATTCACCTCTTGAAATTTGATGTAATCCATTTAATATTTCAACTTGGAAGGAACCAAGGTATTTTTCTTTCGAAGCATTTTCAGCGACTTTTTTATAGTCAGCTAATACATTTCGAATATTTTCAAGTTTTCCTCCATCCAACGTTAATGCTGCAGCACAAATAGCACTTAATAAACAACCTGTTCCTGTAACTTGAGTCATTAACTCATGGCCACCACTAACTGGATAGTGTTCTATACCGTCAGTCACGAAATCTTCTTTTCCAGATACAGCGACAATTGCACCATACTTTTGAGCAGTTTCCTTAGCAACAAGGGTAATATCCATTTCTCCTTCTCCACTATCAACTCCTTTTGCTTGCCAATTAATTCCCGCAATTGCTGCTAATTCTCCAGCATTACATCGGATTAAATCAAATTTAATCTCTTTTAATAAATTTTTTGTAATTTCTTTACGATATGTTGTAGCCCCCGCCCCGACAGGATCAAGCACGACAGGAATGTTTAGTTCATTTGCTTTTTTGCCAGCTAATATCATTGCTTCTACTGAATTTTTATTTAATGTACCAATATTAATTAATAATCCGTTTGCAATAGCGACCATGTCTTCTACATCCAATGGCTCATCTGACATAACTGGTGAAGCTCCAATTGCAAGCAAACCATTTGCAGTAAAATTCGTTACAACGGTATTTGTAATACAATGAATTAATGGATTTTTTTTTCTTATTTTGATTAAGCTCATATATATCCTCCTATAATTGTAAAAATTTATGTAAAGAAAAAAGCTCCTTTGCACGGCGCAAAAGAGCTTTGAAAATAGAACACAATCTTTCATTGCTCCCTACGGCAGTGCTAACTGCATCAGGTTCTAAGGGTTAGGTGATATCACCTTCTCAGGCACTTGGCCACCCCTGCAATTATCATATGAAATAAAAAAACTCTCCAAGTTTGGAGAGCAACAATACACATAATCATAATAAAATTCATACGATAAGGTATTTTGCTCCCTACGGCAGTACTAGCTGCATCAGGTTCTAAGGGTTAGGTGATATCACCTTCTCAGGCACTTAGGCCACCCCTGCAAAATTTAATAAATTTTTTGTTGTTATGAAAATTATAACACATTTTCATTTTATTTTTTCAAATAATTTAATAGAATTTAAAAAGATTGCTAGATAAAACAGCTAAATCACTTAAATTCTAGATTGAATGTCACAAGTTTTTCTCGATTAATCTAACTCTATTTTTCCTTCAATTATGGTATTATTCAATGCTTGAGTTGCTAATCGATCGGCTTCTTCATTCCCTTTTCGCGAAACTAATTTAAATTCAGATTTGATTCCTAGTTGATTTAATTTTTCATCAATTTTATTCGCCCAATTTGTTAATTCTTTTTCATAAATAGGCCATTCTCCACTCATTTGATTAATAACAACCTGTGAATCACCAATGAATCGAACAGTTTGATGATGAACGCCTATCATTTCTAACTCTAGAATACTTCCGTATAAAGCCGCATATTCCGCTTCATTATTAGATTTTAAGCCAAGTTGCATTAAATTTTTTCTAGTTCGATAAGATTTTCCGTTTTGTTCAAAATATATGGCAAATCCTAAACCGGCTTTTTGACTTTCTAAATCATAACCACCATCAAAATACACTGTCACATTGGATGGCTCAGTTTCGATTTCCTTTAAATATTTTTTTATTTCTTTAACAGACCATGTACTGTCATATTGATCAATAAAGGTCATATGTTTTACTTTTCCGGTTTTCTTTAATTCTTCTGCAATCAATAGGGCTTGAACTGGCGGCATTTCATCTGATCGAAAAGTTGTTTCCAATCCTTTATGATGATACGTCCATTCAATGGTTATTTTCATGAATATAACCTCCCTGTTCCTGTTTACTTCAACAATTCGATATGTGCACTAATGTAGGCTTTGGTTTTTAATTTTTTTTATGAAATGTAATCGAACATAACGAAACTTCAATCGCTTAATTCGATTATACATGATACGAAAAGATGAGCGGATGTTTGAATAATCTTCAATGAAATCGAGAATGACATGTTCAATCATAATGAAGAACCATAATGTAAGGAAAAGAACAAGGATTACACCATCAAATAATTTTGTGACTATCAAGTAATATGAATAGAAGAAGTATTTAATCGTTATAAAGATGAAGCTAACTGTGATGATAACTATTGGAATATATCGAAACAACAAAGTTTTTTTTGTGAAAACCATAAGGAGAAAACTTACAATACAACAAATCAAGACAAATATTACAGTTAACATATTAATAATCATTCAATTCACCTCACTATGCAACTGGATGAAGGAAATTACCACTTTTTTAGTTATTTTTTTCCTTTAATATCAAAAATATTCAATAACGTGAGGCATTTTTAAAACAGTAATCATAAAACGATTTATGAGCTTAATTAACACAAAAAGGAGCGATACCGCCCCTTTTTCTTTAACCATTTAAAATTCTAAAAATCAAACCATAAAATATTCAACATATTTCACTACCGTCGCATAAATGATGTCTGAATTTTCAGTTTTATTTTTTCTGGACTTTAGAGAAAAAACGAAAACACCTAAGCGAGGGTAGTAAACATCCATTTTTTTACTATAACCTATGACTTGTGCAACAACGACTGGCAAACCTTTATGGGACGCCGTTTCCTTCGATTTTTCGTAACCAAATGTGAGCGGATTTCCACAAAGAAGCCTTCAAATAGCGACTAATTTGTAAGTAACTGCGTTCGCTATTCGTGTTCAGCTGAGCTAAAACATTCAGACAGTACACTATCATGGCTACGTACACTTGATTATGTACAGCTTGTTCACTGTGACCAAAAAACTTTTTAATGTTCAGATGTTGTTTCATCCATTTGAAAAAAAGTTCGATTGCCCAACGTGATTGGTAGATTTCTGCAATTTCATCTGCGTCAATGTCAAACCGATTTGTCAGTAAATGAAGCTCATTTCCTTTTGTATCATGCAATTTGAGTAAGCGAAACACGTTTTCAGAACGATTTTGTGGTGTTCCAATGACAACCATTTCATCAGAGAATACGGGTGAATCTTCTGGTAACGAAAAGGATTCTAACACTCGGACAACAGCGTTTTTACGCAAACGGGTCACAAAGAAATAGCCATCTTCCGTCATTTGATCAAAGCGCCCATAATCCAAGTAACCACGATCAAACACGTACATGCATTCTTTGTCATCCACGAATACTTCTAGTTGACCACGATCATGTTCGTTGGCATTCGTGAGTACGGCTTTATCTGGATAGGAGAGTCCTTTTTCCATAAAAACAAGTCGTAAGTGAAGCTTTACTCCTGATTTTGTTTTTCGAAACTCTGCCCACTTATGATTGGTCAAATTAAGCGGTAATGTACTCGAATCAATGATTTTCAAAGGCGTTGTCACTTTTCTTCTTGTTTGGAAATTGGTTTTCCGATGAATTTGTGCCACTAAATCGAGAAAAATCGTTTGAAAGAACTCAGTTGGGATGGTATTGATTCGTCTCCCTAACTGTGAAAAACTAATCGATTCCAATCCCGTTGCTCGTTGTAATTCTTCTAAAAAGACAGCGTCACTCAACGCCCGTAAACTCTCGGTTTCATGGAGTTGGGCATACAAAAGCAGTTTCATAAATGAAGCCATATAAAGCTTCTTGGTATAGTGATTTAATTGATGTGTTTTCACTAGGTCGTCAAATAATGGACGATTAATCGGTGAAAACCATTGTTCAAATGATGTTTTTCGTGTAAACTTATCCATGGTTTTGTCCTTTGTATTGGATTTGGATGGTTTACTACCACCCAACCATTATAAAGGATTTTTTTGTGTTTAGATTATATTTCAGAAAATTCGGTTTATTTGAAGGTCTTAAATTATTTTAATGCGACGCTAGTGA